>NZ_JBSFJL010000012.1:42757-228405 GCF_053598035.1 Streptomyces sp. NPDC001204
CGTCGGAGCCCGAGGCAACTCCGGCCCCGGCAGCCGAGGAGCCCACCCCGACCCCCGAACCGGCAGCCACGGAACCGGAGTCGGAGCCCACCCCGACTCCCGAACCGACGGCTGCAGAGCCTGAGTCGGAGCCCGAGGCAACTCCGGCCCCGGCAGCCGAGGAGCCCACCCCGACCCCCGAACCGGCAGCCACGGAACCGGAGTCGGAGCCCACCCCGACCCCCGAACCGGCAGCCGAGGAGCCGACCCCGGCAGCCACGGAACCGGAACCGGCAGCCGAGGAGCCGACCCCCGCAGCCACGGAACCGGAACCGGCAGCCGAAGAACCGGCTCCGGCATCCGAACCGGCGTCTGCGACCTCCGATCCGGCGGTTGAGGACCCGACTCCGGAACCGGCAGCCGAACCGGCAGCAGCGGAGCAGGAGCCGGAGCCCGAGGCGACCCCCGAATCGCAGGCCGAGTCCGCGGCAGCGACCGGGCCCGAGGCGGAGCCGAAGGCCGACGCACCGCAGGCCGCCGACGGCGAGGAAGCCCCGGAGCGGCCACTCGCACCCGACGACGAGACCCGCACGGGTGGTGCGAGTGCGAACGAACCGGCCGAAGGCGAAGCCGAGGCCGAACCCACCCCCGAACCCGCAGCCGAACAGCCGACCACGGAGCCGGAACCGGAGCCCACGGCTGAGCAGTCGCCCTCACCGGCCGAAGGCGAAACCAAGCCGGAGCCGGACGCCGAGTCCGAGGCTGGGCCGGCCGCCGAACCCGAGGCTGAGCCGGACGCCCAGTCCAAGCCGGAGCCGGCCGCCGAACCCAAGGCGGAGAACACGGGCTCCGAGCCCGCCACCCCCCGCGCCCACATCCACTCGCAAGCCCCCGCCCTCACCACCGCCTACCAGTCCGCCGCCTCCGCCCTCGCGAAGTACGACCTCACCGGCACCCGCGCCAAGGTCTACCTCGTCCTCGACCGCTCCGCCTCCATGCGCCCGTACTACAAGGACGGCTCCGCCCAGGCCCTCGGCGAGCAGACCCTCGCCCTCGCGGCCCACCTCGACCCCGAGGCGACGGTCCAGGTCGTGTTCTTCTCCACGGAGGTGGACGGCACCGGCGAGCTGACCCTCGCCGAACACGAGAACCGGATCGACGACCTGCACGGCTCCCTCGGCCGCATGGGCCGCACCAGCTACCACGCCGCAGTCGACGCCGTACTGGCCCACCGCGCCGAGTCGGCCGACGACCCGGCGACCCCCGCCCTGGTGATCTTCCAGACGGACGGCGCGCCGGACACCAAGACCCCGGCCACCCAGTCCCTCACCGACGCGGCGCAGAAGCACCCCGCCGTCTTCTTCTCCTTCGTCGCCTTCGGCGAGCACGACAACAAGGCCTTCGACTACCTCCGCAAACTGAAGACCGACACCGCGTCCTTCTTCCACGCCGGCCCCACCCCCCGCGAGCTCACGGACCAGGAGCTCTACGAGGGCGTACTGGCGAACTGGCGCCCGTGACCCAGCGGGCCGCACGCCCGTGACCCACCGGACCAGGGCCGCCCCTTCCCACACCTCAAAACGGGAAGCGGGCGGCCCGCCCGTGTCGGCTACGATTTCAAGGTTCCGTAGACGACCCGCACCCGACGAGATCGTCACCCCACGTAGCGACTTGGGAGCAGCCCGCGATGGCTCGACACCTCATCACCAGCGCCCTTCCGTACATCAACGGGATCAAGCACCTGGGCAACATGGTGGGGTCCATGCTCCCGGCGGACGTGTACTCCCGCTATCTGCGCCAGCGCGGCCACGACGTCCTGTACATCTGCGCGACGGACGAGCACGGCACCCCGGCGGAGCTCGCGGCCAAGGAGCAGGGCCTCCCGGTCGACGAGTTCTGCGCGCAGGCGCACGACGCGCAGAAGGCGGTCTACGACGGCTTCGCGCTGGCCTTCGACTACTTCGGCCGCAGCTCGTCCCCGCAGAACCGGGAGATCACGCAGGAGATCGCCCGCGAGCTCAAGGCGAACGGGTTCATCGAGGAGCGGGCCATCCGCCAGGTGTACTCCAACGCCGACGGCCGCTTCCTGCCCGACCGGTACATCATCGGCACCTGCCCGCACTGCGGCTACGACAAGGCGCGCGGCGACCAGTGCGAGAACTGCACGCGGGTCCTGGACCCGACCGACCTGATCGAGCCGCGCTCCGCGATCAGCGGCAGCAGCGACCTGGAGGTCCGCGAGACCAAGCACCTCTTCCTCCTCCAGTCCGTGCTGGCCGGCGAGGTCGAGGCGTGGGTCGACGAGCGCGCCGACGACTGGCCTGTGCTGGCCTCCTCGATCGCCCGCAAGTGGCTCACCGAGGGCCTGCACGACCGTGCGATCACCCGCGACCTGGACTGGGGCGTCCCGGTCCCGGCCGACACCTGGCCGGACCTGGCCGCCGAGGGCAAGGTCTTCTACGTCTGGTTCGACGCCCCGATCGAGTACATCGGCGCCACGAAGGAGTGGGCGGACCAGGACCCGGAGAACCGGGACTGGCGTTCGTGGTGGTGGGAGTCGGACGCGGACGTCCACTACACGCAGTTCATGGGCAAGGACAACGTGCCCTTCCACAGCGTGATGTTCCCGGCGACCCTGCTGGGCACCCGCGCGCCGTGGAAGAAGGTCGACGTCATCAAGGCCTTCAACTGGCTCAACTACTACGGCGGCAAGTTCTCCACGTCGCAGCGGCGCGGTGTCTTCACGCACGACGCGCTGGAGATCCTCCCGGCCGACTACTGGCGCTACTTCATGATGGCGAACGCGCCGGAGTCCGACGACTCGTCCTTCACCTGGGAGCACTTCACGGCCACGGTGAACAAGGACCTGGCGGACACGCTGGGCAACTTCGTCAACCGGGTGCTGTCCTTCTCCCGCAAGCGCTTCGGCGACGCGGTCCCGGAGGGCGGCGAGCCGGGCGAGGCCGAGGCCAGGCTCGGGGAGGAGATCGCCCGTCTCCTCGCCGAGTACGAGGAGCACATGGAGGCCATCCAGTTCCGCAAGGCGGCGGCCTCCCTGCGCGCCCTGTGGTCGGCGGGCAACTCCTACCTGGAGGAGAAGTCCCCCTGGCTGGAGATCAAGACCGACAAGGACGGCGCGGCCCTCACCCTGCGCACCGCGATGAACCTGATCCACCTCTACGCGGTGGTCTCGGAGCCGTTCATCCCGACCTCGTCGGCGGCCATGCGCGCCGCGTTCTCCCTGGACGACGACACGGCGACCTGGGTGACCCCCGCCGAGGCGGCCTCCCTGACCACCGTCCCCGCCGGCACCCCGTTCACGGTCCCGCCGGTCCTCTTCGCCAAGCTCACGGACGACGACCTGGAGACGTACAAGGAGCGCTTCGGCGGCTCGGACGAGTAGGGCTCACCGCTCGCGCACAGGGGCCCGGGAACGACGTGTCCCCGGGCCCCTTCGCACGCCTTACAAGTCACCACTCTCCTGGGAGATCCAATCCGAGGGCGAGGCGCGTCGCGCCGCCGCGCACGTCCTGGGCGTCCTGGACGTGCGCGGCATCGACGTCCCCGGAGCGATCCGGGAACGCATCACCGGCGGTGGCGACCCCGAGATCCTGCGCCACTGGCACCGGCGTGCCGTCACGGCCCGGCGGCCGAAGAGGTCTTCAAGGATGAGTAGCCTCAGGCCTTGAACAGGCAAAGGCCCGGAACCATGCAGGTTCCGGGCCTCACATCCACAGGCGAACTACTTCGGCTGCGGCTTGCGTACTGACAGGTGCAGTTCCCTCAGGCGGGACTCGTCCAGTTCGGTCGGGGCGCCCATCATCAGGTCCTGGGCGTTGCCGTTGAGCGGGAAGGCGATGGTCTCGCGGATGTTGGGCTCGTCCGCGAGCAGCATGACGATGCGGTCCACGCCCGGCGCGATGCCGCCGTGCGGCGGGGCGCCGAAGCGGAACGCGCGGAGCATGCCGGCGAACTTCTCCTCGACGGTCTCGCGGTCGTAGCCCGCGATCTCGAAGGCCTTGAGCATGATGTCCGGCTCGTGGTTCCGGATGGCGCCGGAGGACAGCTCGACACCGTTGCAGACGATGTCGTACTGCCAGCCCAGGATGTCCAGCGGGTCCTGCGTCTCCAGGGCCTCAAGGCCGCCCTGCGGCATCGAGAACGGGTTGTGGGAGAAGTCGATCCCGCCCGTCTCCTCGTCCCGCTCGTACATCGGGAAGTCGACGATCCAGCAGAAGCGGAAGACGTTCTCCTCGAACTGGCCGGCGCGCTTGGCGGCCTCCACCCGCACCGCGCCCATGATCTTCGAGACCTCGTCGAAGTCACCCGCGCCGAAGAACACAGCGTGACCGGGGGCGAGCGACAGCCGCTTGGTCAGCTCAGCGACGTTCTCCTCGGTCAGGAACTTCGCGATCGGGCCGGTCAGCGCGCCGTCCTCGCCGACCCGCACCCACGCCAGGCCCTTCGCGCCCTGCTCGACCGCGTACTCGCCGAGCTGGTCGAAGAACTTGCGGGGCTGCCCGGCGGTGTCCGGCACCGGCAGCGCGCGGACGTGCTTGCCCGCGAACGCCTTGAACTCCGAGCCCGCGAAGATGTCGGTGATGTCGACGAGCTCCAGCTTGGCGCGCAGGTCCGGCTTGTCGGAGCCGTACTTCAGCATCGCCTCGCGGAACGGGATCCGCGGGAAGGGGGAGGTGACGTGGCGGCCGTCCCCGAACTCCTCGAAGAGCTCCGTCATGAGCTTCTCGATCGGCTGGAAGACGTCCTCCTGCTCGACGAAGCTCATCTCGACGTCGAGCTGGTAGAACTCGCCCGGCGAGCGGTCCGCGCGGGCGTCCTCGTCACGGAAGCAGGGCGCGATCTGGAAGTAGCGGTCGAAGCCCGAGATCATCAGCAGCTGCTTGAACTGCTGCGGGGCCTGCGGGAGGGCGTAGAACCTGCCCGGGTGGACCCGGGAGGGGACCACGTAGTCGCGGGCGCCCTCGGGGGAGGTGGCGGACAGGATCGGCGTCGCCATCTCGTTGAAGCCCATCGCCGACATCTTCTGGCGGATGGCGGAGATGACCGCCGTGCGCAGCAGGATGTTGCGGTGCATGCGCTCGCGGCGCAGGTCCAGGAAGCGGTACTCCAGGCGCCGCTCCTCGTTGACCCCGTCCTCGGCGTTGATGGTGAAGGGGAGCGGGGCCGCCGCGCCCAGCACCTCGACCTCGCCGACCTCGATCTCGATCTCGCCGGTGGGAAGCTCGGGGTTGACGTTGTCGGCGCCGCGGGAGACGACCTTGCCGTCGACGCGGACGACGGTCTCCTTGGAGAGCTTGTCGAGGGCCTCGTACGCGGGCGTGCCGGGACGGGCGACGAGCTGCGTGATGCCGTAGTGGTCACGCAGATCGATGAAGAGGATGCCGCCCAGGTCGCGCCGATTGTGCAGCCAGCCACTCAGCCGGACGTCGGTGCCGACGTCAGAGGCGCGGAGCTCGCCGCAGGTGTGGGACCTGTACCGATGCATCGTCGTTCATCCAGTCTTCGCGGATCGGGGATCACCGGGCGGGCACGGCCCGGACCTACCAAGCGTACCGGGCACCTCAAGATCGGCTCCCCACCATTGAGAGAGGCCCCGGGCGGCAACGGGGCAGCACCGGGGCAGTTCCGAAGTCCGCACGGCCGTACGCCTTCGGTGGCAGTGTCCGATCGCCTCTTCTTACAGTGGGGCAATGCGCACTGGTGAGCCCCTGCCCGCCGTGGGGGACGTACTCGCCTCCCTCGCGACCGGGATGTGGCACTGGGACACGGCCACCGGCCTGGTCTCGGTCGACGCCGAGGCGGCCCGACTGCTCGGGCTGCCGGCCGAGGAGGCCACGCTCAGGGAAGCCCAGGTGCGCGCCCGCCTCCACCCGGTCGACTGGAACGAGATAACCGGCGTCGTGCAGCTGGCCGTCGCCGAGGGCACCCTCGCCGAGGTGCGCATCCGCATCATGGACGAGCGCAACCGGATCGTCCGCGTCGTGCGCAGCCGCTCCAAGCCGACCTTCGACGCCCGCAAGAAGGCGTACAAGCTGATCGGCACCCTTCAGGAGGTCGCCGAGCCGACGCCCGGTTCCCCCGCCGGGCGAAGAGCGGTCACCGGGGACTGGCGGCGCTCGCGGGAGGCCTTCCTGCTCGACGCCGGCCGGGCGCTGGCCGAGGCCCGCTCCACGGCGGAGGTGCTGCGGGTGGCGGCCGGCCTGCGGGTGGCGGCCGGCCTGTCGATGCCGGGTTTCTCGCCGGACGGGCTGGCGGTCTTCGGCATCCGGGGCGACCGGCTGACGATCATCGGCCACCACGGGCAGCGGCCCGGCGACGAGGGCCCCTTCGTGCACATGGCGCTGGAGACGGACTACCCGGCCGCCGAGGTGGTCCGCACCGGGCGGGCCGTCTACCTCTCCTCCCCGGGGCAGTACAAGTCCCGCTATCCCCTCACCTGGCCGCTCGCCGAGCGCTTCCACCGCCGCTCCTGGGCGTTCCTGCCGCTGACCGTCGCGGGCCGCACGATGGGCGCCTGGATGGCCGCCTTCACCTACCCGGTGGCCTTCACCCCCGACGAGCGCTCGGTGCTGACCACGGTGGCCCGCATGCTCGCCCAGGCCCTGTCCCGGGCCGGGACCGCGGAGACCGAGCGGGAGCTGAGCGAGGGCCTCCAGCGCGCGATGATGCCGACGGTGGGCCCCGAGGTGCCCGGCATGGACGTGGCCGCCCGCTACGTCCCCACCGGCGGCGGCCTCCAGGTCGGCGGCGACTGGTACGACATGATCCCGCTGCCCGGCGCCACCTCGCGGTCCCGCACGTCCGCCGGGCCGGGACGCTTCGCCCTGGTCATGGGGGACGTCCAGGGCCACGACGTGCGTGCCGCGGGGCTCATGGGCCAGCTGCGCATCGCCCTGCGCGCCTACGCCTCCGAGGGGCACCGCCCGGACGCGGTGCTCTCCCGCGCCTCCCGTTTCCTGCACGGCGTCCTTGCCGACGGCGCGGACGGCGCGGACACTGCCGAGGTCGCCGACCTGCGCTTCGCGACCTGTCTGTACGCCGAGGTCGACCCGCGCACCGGGGTCCTGGAGGTGGCCCGCGCGGGGCACCCGGACCCCGTGATACGGATGGCGGACGGCACGGTGCTGCAACGCCCGACGGCGGGCGGGCTGCCGCTCGGCATCGACCCGGACTCCGACTACCCGACCACCCGGTTCACCCTGGAGCCGGGCGAGACGATGATGATCTGCACGGACGGCCTGATCGAGACCGGCGGCCACGACCTGGACACCGGCTGGCAGCGGATCCGTACGATCCTGGAACGGCACGGCGGCGACGCCGAGGAACTCGCCGACGCGCTGGTGCAGGCCGTGCACGGACCCTCCTCGCACCACACCACCGGGCCCCTGGCCGACCGGCGCGAGGACGACATCGCCGTGCTGCTGCTGAGCCGGCGCCGTGACGGCCGGGCGGTCCGCCCCCGGCTGCGGCACACCCTGATGACGGTCGCCCAGGCCGAGCCCGAGCGGGTCTCCGTGGCCCGCCGGCAACTGCGGGAGCTGCTGCACGACTGGTCGAGCGAGGAGCACGTGGACACGGCGGTGCTGCTGCTGTCGGAGACCCTCGCCAACGTCCTGCTGCACACCGACGCCGACGCGCTGGTGCTGGCCGAGGTCAGTGGCGAGAGGGGCGAGCGGCGTCTGCGGGTGCAGGTCACCGACGCCGGCGACGATCTGCCGCACAAGCGCCGGCCCGGCGAACTCGCCTCCTCCGGGCGCGGGCTGGTACTGATCGAACTGCTCGCGGACGCGTGGGGCGTCGTGCCGCGGGGCCAGGGCAAGAGCATCTGGTTCGAGCTGTACGAGGCCTCGGTGGCCAGGTGAGCCGTTCCCGGCATGAGCCCTACGGCGAAGCCGCGTACCGTTCCCGCAGCTCGTGCGCGGTCCCGAAGGCCGCCGCGGTCAGCGGCACCGCCAGCAGCATCCCCACGATCCCGGCGACCGACGCGCCCCCGGTGATCGCCAGCAACACCACGGCCGGGTGCATCTGCACGGTCCGGCTCTGGATCAGCGGCTGGAGCACGTGCCCCTCCAGCACCTGTACCGCCAGCACCACCCCGAGCGTCCACAGCGCGACGACGAACCCGCGGTCGGCGAGCGCGACCAGCACGGAGACCGCACCGGAGAGGAAGGCGCCCAGGTAGGGGATGTAGGCGCCGACGAAGACCAGCGCGCCGAGCCCGACCGCGCCGGGCACCTTCAGCACGAGCAGGCCGACGGTGATGCAGACGGCGTCGATCAGCGCGATGAGCGTCGTGCCGCGCATGAAGCCCTCCACGGCCGCGAAGGCCCGCCGGGCCATGGCCTCCGCGGTGTCGCCGGTCCCGCGCGGGGCGAGCGTGCGCAGGGTCGCGACGGCCTTGTGCGAGTCGCGCAGGAAGAAGAACACGAGCAGCAGGGCCAGTACGGCCATGGCGATCGACTCGGCGACCACGCTGACCCCGCTGATGACGTTGGAGGCGGCCGTCCCGCCGAACTTCTCCAGCAGTCGCCTGCCGTTGGAGGCGAGGTCGTCCAGCGAGGTCCCGGCCGCCCCGAAGTGGGTGGTGAGCGACTGCGCGGCCTTCTTGAGCGAGGCGAGGATCTGGTCCCCGCTGTCGATCAGCGCGGCCACCACGATGTACACCGCACCGCCGACGACCACGACGACCGCCACACAGGTGATCCCGGCGGCGAGCGACCGGTTCACCCCCGCTCCCGCGAGCCGCCGGAACAACGGCCGCAGCAGAGCCGTCCCCAACAGCGCCAGCAGCACCGGGATCACCGCGGTCCGGAACTTCACACACAGCTCGACCCCGATCCACACCACCCCGGACACCAGCAGCACGGCGGCGCACCAGGCGGCGAGACGCCGGACGGGCTCGGGCAGCAGAGGAGCGGGGGCCTGCACACCTCCAGACGATCACACGCCGGACGTGCTGTCCCGCGCGGACGGCCCACCCGGGTGACACGGCGTCAGCCACCGGCGCTCCGGCCGGTGGCGCGGTCCGCGTCCCGCGCGGGGCCCGGCAGGAACGCGAAAGGGCCCCGTCCACCATCGGACGGGGCCCTCGCGCCGAGCGGCCGGGAGGGCCTACAGCCCTTCCTCGCTCATCCCGTGGATCGCCGGGACGGTGCCGAGGCGGCCCTTCTTGAAGTCCTCGAAGGCCTGCATGAGCTCGTCCCGGGTGTTCATGACGAAGGGGCCGTAGTGCGCCATCGGCTCGCGGATCGGCTGCCCGCCGAGGAGGACGACCTCCAGGTCGGGCGTGTGCGCGTCCTGCTTCTCGTCCGCGCGGACGGTCAGCGAGGAACCGGCGCCGAAGACCGCGGTCTGGCCGAGGTGGATCGGCCGGCGTTCGGCGCCCACGGTGCCGCGTCCCGCCATCACGTACGCCAGGCCGTTGAAGTCCTCCCGCCAGGGCAGGGTGACCTCCGCGCCTGCCGTCACCGTCGCGTGGACCATGGTGATCGGCGTGTGCGTGATGCCGGGGCCGGCGTGGCCGTCCAGCTCACCGGCGATGACCCGCAGCAGCGCGCCGCCGTCGGGGGAGGTGAGCAGCTGGACGCTGCCGCCGCGGATGTCCTGGTAGCGCGGCGCCATCATCTTGTCCTTGGCCGGCAGGTTCACCCACAGCTGGAGGCCGTGGAAGAGGCCGCCGGACACGACCAGCGACTCCGGCGGGGCCTCGATGTGCAGCAGTCCGCTGCCCGCCGTCATCCACTGGGTGTCGCCGTTGGTGATGGTGCCGCCACCGCCGTTGGAGTCCTGGTGGTCGAAGACTCCGTCGATGATGTACGTGACGGTCTCGAAGCCACGGTGCGGGTGCCAGGGGGTGCCCTTGGGCTCGCCCGGCGCGTACTCCACCTCACCCATCTGGTCCATCATGATGAACGGGTCGAGATGGCGGTAGTTGATCCCCGCGAACGCCCGGCGCACCGGGAAGCCCTCACCCTCGAATCCGCTGGGCGCGGTCGTGACGGTGAGCACGGGACGTGCCACGGCATCGGCGGGCGCGGCCACACGGGGCAGCGTCAGCGGGTTCTCGACGGTCACTGCAGGCATGTCGGTTCCTCCTTGTGCGACCACTTTAGTTGAGCGTTGAACTTTCTGCCACCCCCAACAGAGGAAGCCCGGAGGGAATTCCCTCCGGGCTCCGAGCGGCGGCGTCCACGGCCGGCCCTAGCCGTACATCCGGCGCATCGCGAAGTCGACCATCTGCTCGACCGCCTTGGCGTCGAACACCATCCGGTGCTCGCCTTCCATGTCGAGCACGAAGCCGTAGCCGGTCGGCAGCAGGTCGATCACCTCGGCACCGGTGATCACGAAGTACTTGGACTCCTTGCCCGCGTACCGGCGCAGCTCCTTGAGCGAGGTGAACATCGGGATCACCGGCTGCTGGGTGTTGTGCAGCGCCAGGAACCCGGGGTTGTCGCCGCGCGGGCAGTACACCTTGGAGGTCGCGAACACCTGCTGGAAGTCCTCGGCGGCCAGCTGCCCCGTGGTGAAGGCGCGCACCGCGTCCGCGAGCGAGGGCGTCGAGGGCTCGGGATAGGCCGGAGCCTGCTGGCCGTACCCGCCGACACCGCCGGGCATCTGCTGCTGCGGAGGGACGTACCCCTGCTGTGCCGCCCCGCTGTCCATCGGCTGGCCGTATCCGTACATGACCCACAGCGTACTGACCCGCACGAGGGCTCGGTCACACATGGCCGGATCGGGGTTGCTTCTTATTACCGACGGGTAGCATCATCGGAGCTACTAGTTGGTACGTGAACCAGATGCGAGGAGACAGTGCCTCGCCGAGTCCTCGACGGGAGCCGTGGCCATGGGGCACTACAAGTCGAACCTCCGCGACATCGAGTTCAACCTCTTCGAAGTGCTCGGACGCGACAAGCTGTACGGCACCGGCCCGTTCGAGGAGATGGACGCCGACACCGCCAGGAGCGTCCTGGAGGAGCTGACCCGCCTGGCGGAGAACGAGCTGGCCGAGTCCTTCGCGGACGCCGACCGCAACCCGCCGGTGTTCGACCCCGAGACGAACACCGCGCCGGTGCCGGAGACCTTCAGGAAGAGCTACAAGGCCTTCATGGACTCCGAGTACTGGCGCCTGGGCCTGCCCGAGGAGATCGGCGGCACCACCGCGCCCCCGTCCCTGATCTGGGCCTACGCCGAACTGATCCTCGGCGCCAACCCGGCGATCTGGATGTACTCCTCCGGCCCGGCGTTCGCCCGCATCCTCTTCGAGGAGGGCACCGAGGCGCAGCGGAAGATCGCCTCGATCGCGGTCGAGAAGACCTGGGGCTCCACCATGGTGCTCACCGAGCCCGACGCGGGCTCGGACGTCGGCGCCGGCCGCACCAGGGCGGTCCAGCAGGAGGACGGCTCCTGGCACATCGAGGGCGTGAAGCGCTTCATCACCTCGGGTGAGCACGACATGGAGGAGAACATCCTCCACTACGTCCTCGCCCGCCCCGAGGGCGCCGGCCCCGGCACCAAGGGCCTGTCCCTCTTCCTCGTGCCGAAGTACCTGTTCGACTGGGAGACCGGCGAGCTGGGCGAGCGCAACGGCGTCTACGCCACCAACGTCGAGCACAAGATGGGCCTGAAGGCCTCCAACACCTGCGAGATGACCTTCGGCGACCGCCACCCCGCCAAGGGCTGGCTGATCGGCGACAAGCACGACGGCATCCGCCAGATGTTCCGCATCATCGAGTTCGCGCGCATGATGGTCGGCACGAAGGCGATCTCCACGCTGTCCACCGGCTACCTGAACGCGCTGGAGTACGCCAAGGAGCGCGTCCAGGGTCCCGACCTGGCGAACTTCATGGACAAGTCCGCGCCCAAGGTCACCATCACGCACCACCCCGACGTGCGCCGCTCGCTGATGACGCAGAAGGCGTACGCCGAGGGCATGCGCGCCCTCGTCCTGCACACCGCCGCGGTCCAGGACTCGATCGCGGTCAAGGAGGCCAACGGCGAGGACGCCTCGGCCGACCACGCCCTCAACGACCTGCTCCTGCCCGTCGTCAAGGGCTACGGCTCGGAGAAGGGGTACGAGCAGCTCGCCCAGTCGCTGCAGACCTTCGGCGGCTCCGGCTTCCTCCAGGAGTACCCGGTCGAGCAGTACATCCGGGACGCCAAGATCGACACCCTGTACGAGGGCACCACGGCCATCCAGGGCCAGGACTTCTTCTTCCGGAAGATCGTCCGCAACCAGGGCGCCGCGCTGAACTCGATCGCCGAGGACATCAAGGAGTTCCTGGCCCTCGGCACCGGCGGCGAGGACCTGGCCGGCGCCCGCGAGCACCTCGCCAGGGCCGCCGCCGAACTGGAGGCCCTCGTCGGCCTGATGCTGACCGACCTCGCCGCCACCGAGAAGGACGTCAAGAGCATCTACAAGGTGGGCCTGAACACCACCCGCCTGCTGCTCGCCTCCGGTGACGTGATCGTCGGCCACCTGCTGCTCAAGGGCGCCGCGATCGCCGCCGAGAAGCTGGAGACGGCCTCCTCGAAGGACCGGGCGTTCTACCAGGGCAAGATCGCGGCGGCGAAGTTCTTCGCGGCCAACGTCCTGCCGGGCGTCACCCTGGCCCGCAAGGTCGCCCAGAACGTGGACCTGGACCTGATGGAGCTGGACGAGGCCGCCTTCTAGGACGGCCCCCGGCCCCCACCTCCGTCCGTCCCGCCCACCTGCGCTGTCCCCACCCCCCCACCTGCGCTGTCCCCACCCCCCCACCCACGAGGGTCCGCTCCCGGCACCGGGAGTGGACCCTCGTGACGTCGTTAAGGTGAACCCATGAGTACAAGCCAGCGCTTCGACCGCGGCCACACCGACGACCTGATGTCCTTCCTGGCGGCGAGCCCGTCGCCGTACCACGCCGTGGCGAACACGGCCGAGCGGCTGGAGAAGGCCGGCTTCCGCCAGGTCTGCGAGACGGACGCATGGGACGGCACGGCGGGCGGAAAGTACGTGCTGCGCGGCGGGGCGATCGTGGCCTGGTACGTCCCCGAGGGTGCCGCGCCGCACACCCCCTTCCGCATCGTCGGCGCGCACACCGACTCCCCCAACCTGCGGGTCAAGCCGCTGCCCGACACCGGGGCGCACGGCTGGCGCCAGGTCGCCGTGGAGATCTACGGCGGCCCGCTGATGAACTCCTGGCTCGACCGCGACCTGGGCCTGGCCGGCCGCCTCACGCTGCGCGACGGCTCCACCCGCCTGGTCAACGTCGACCGCCCGCTGCTGCGCGTCCCCCAGCTGGCAATCCACCTGGACCGCCAGGTCTCGGCGGAGGGCCTCAAGCTGGACAAGCAGCGGCATCTGCAACCGGTGTGGGGCCTGGGCGACGACGTCCGCGACGGCGACCTGATCGCCTTCCTCGCGGCGGAGGCGGGACTCGCCGCGGGCGAGGTGGCCGGCTGGGACCTGATGACGCACTCCGTGGAGCCCCCCGCCTACCTGGGCCGGGACCGGGAGCTGATGGCCGGCCCCCGCATGGACAACCTGCTGTCGGTGCACGCCGCGGCGGCGGCGCTCGCGGCCGTCACGGCGGGGACGCCGGAGCTGCCGTACATCCCGGTGCTGGCCGCCTTCGACCACGAGGAGAACGGCTCCCAGTCGGACACCGGCGCGGACGGCCCGCTGCTCGGATCGGTGCTGGAGCGCTCGGTGTTCGCGCGCGGTGGATCGTTCGAGGACCGGGCGCGCGCCTTCGCCGGCACGGTCTGCCTGTCCTCCGACACCGGCCACGCCGTCCACCCCAACTACGCCGAGCGGCACGACCCGACCCACCACCCGCGCGCGGGCGGCGGTCCGATCCTCAAGGTCAACGTCAACAACCGCTACGCGACGGACGGTTCGGGACGCGCGGTGTGGGTGGCGGCCTGCGAGAAGGCCGGCGTCCCCTTCCAGTCCTTCGTCTCCAACAACTCGATGCCGTGCGGCACGACCATCGGCCCGATCACCGCGGCCCGGCACGGCATCCGCACCGTCGACATCGGCGTGGCCATCCTGTCGATGCACAGCGCCCGTGAACTGTGCGCCGCCGACGACCCGTTCCTGCTGGCGAACGCGCTGGTGGCGTTCCTGGAGGGCTGAGCGGCACGGCTACCGAGGCCCATGAGCGGCCGCCTCCGCATGGTCACCCGGCTTGCGGGTACCCGGAGTTGACCGGAAGGGACCGGAACCGACCGGAACCACCGGACCCGACACCGGACAGGGAGGCGACACTCATGGGCCTCGGCGGCTGCATCATCCTCATCGCCGTGGGAGCCATTCTCACGTTCGCGACCGACTGGCACATGCAGGGGGTCAACCTGCACGTGGTCGGCGTCATCCTGATGATCGTCGGCCTGATCGGCGTCACGACGTTCAGCAGCATCTACCGGCGCCGCCGCGTCATGGTGCCGCCCACCACGGTCGTCGAAGAGGACCGCCACCACCACGCACGCGACGGCTACGGCGACGGCTACGGCATCTGAGCACGTGCCGAGCCGGACCCGCGGCCGCGGAACATGACGGACAGTCGCCGACAAGATTGAGCATTCCGTTACGCGCACCCCCTTGTCGTGTTGTGTGAATATCGTGAAGACTTGGCGCCCTTGAGCCCGTAGGGGAGAAACCGGGCATCAAGCAGCCATCACGACGGGGGACTCTGCCGTGCTCGACTTCGCCGCACCCGGCGGCCCCCTGGGCGCTGCGCCGACAGCGGGGCCCCGGCCCACGGGCCGGCACGCCGCCCGCCGCGCGCACGCCGCAGAGGAGGAGCCGGCCGGCAGACCCCGGCTCGCGGTCCTGATCCCCGCCCACAACGAGCAGGACCGCGTCGCCGCCGCGATCGAGGGTCTGTGGCGGCAGAGCCGGCGGCCGGACCTGATCGTGGTCGTCGCCGACAACTGCACCGACGACACCGCCCGGATCGCCGTCGCGCACGGCGCGCAGGTCTTCCACACCCAGGGCAACACGCACAAGAAGGCGGGCGCCCTCAACCAGGCCATCGCCTGGATGCTGCCCCACCTCGACGACCGGGACCTGCTGCTGGTGCAGGACGCCGACACCGTGCTCAACCCGTGGTTCGCCGAGACCGCCCTGGCCACCTTCAACCGCAAGGTCGGCGCCGTCGGCGGAGTCTTCTACGGCGAGGAGGGCGGCGGCCTGCTCGGTCTGCTCCAGCGCATGGAGTTCCACCGCTACGCCTGGGAGCTGGAGCGCACCGGGGGCAAGGCCCAGGTGCTCACCGGCACCGGCACCATGTTCCGGGCCCGGGTGCTGCGCGAGGTGCGGGCGGCCCGCCGCGCCGGCGTCATCGGCGGCGGCAACGGCTACTACAGTCTCGCCTCCCTCACCGAGGACGACGAGATGACGAAGGCGGTCAAGACCCTCGGCTACCGCGCCATGTCCCCGGCGGGCTGCGCGGTCACCACCGAGGTCATGCCGACCCTGGGCAAGCTGTGGCACCAGCGGCTGCGCTGGCAGCGGGGCGCCCTGGAGAACCTCCGCGACTACGGCTGGACCCGCGTCACCGCCCGCTACTTCCTCCAGCAGTTCCTCATGGGGTTCGGCGCGCTGTCCTTCCTCGTCTACCTGACCTTCATGATCACGTCCATCACCCTGTACGGCCCGCCGGGCCTGTCACCGGTGTGGACCTCGATCGGCCTGATCTTCGTCGTCGAGAAGGTCGTCTCCGTACGCCGTGCCGGCCCCCTGCCGATGCTGGTGGCGCTGCTGATGATCCCGGAGATGCTCTACGACCTCTTCCAGCACGCCGTCTACTTCTGCTCGCTGTGGGGCCTGCTGCGCCGCAGCGAGGAGAAGTGGGTGGCCACCTGAGCGCCCCCCACCCCGCGCCACACCCGCGGCGCGACCGCTTCACACCCGCACCAGAGCAAGGAGAACGGCATGTACGGACGAGTCGTCGGCGCCGGCACCACCGGCGCCGGAGGCGCCACGCTGGCCGCCACCGGCGTGTGGATGAACAGCATGGCCATGATGGTCGCGGCCACCACCCTGGTGGCCGCGGGAGTGGCCCTGTTCAAGCTGGCGCCGCGCCCGCGGCGCCGCTAGGGCCTGTCCCGCGGCCACTCGGCGATCAGCCTGCCGCGGTCTCGTCCATCCCGGCCAGGACGAGCGGCAGCCGGTCCGTCGCGCCCTCGGTGAGGCGGACCGGAACGCCCCAGTCCTGCTGGTGGACATGGCAGGCCGGGTACTCGTTCGCGGGGTCGTCGTCGCACGAGGCCGCCATCGCGGAGACGTGCAGGACACCCTCCGAAACGGCGGGGTTCAGCTCCAGTTCGCGACACAGGTCGGTGTCCGCGCCCTCGCCCTTCAGCAGCAGCTCGGGCGGGGTCGAGGAGACCAGCAGCCGGGTCGACGGTCCGTACCGGGTGTCGAGCTTCTGGCCCGCCGGGGCCTGGAAGATCACGTCCAGACGGAGGCGGCCGGGGGCGACCTCCGTGGCGGCGCGCCGGGTCCGGTGGGCGACGGCCTCGACCCGTACCGCCTCCTCCGGCAGCCGCAGCCGGGTCAGCCGGTGCCGGGCCGACTCCACGACCACGATGTCCTCACCGGCCAGCACGGCGTCGCTGGGCTCACGCAGGTCGGTGGCGAGCGTCGTGACCTCGCCGGTCGCCGGGTCGTAGCGGCGCAGGGCGTGGTTGTAGGTGTCGCTGACGGCGACCGAGCCGTCCGGCAGTGCGGTCACGCCCAGCGGGTGCTGGAGCAGCGCCTGTCCGGCGGCTCCGTCCCGGTGCCCGAAGTCGAACAGCCCGGTGCCGACCGCCGTGTGGACGGCGCCGTCGAGATCCACCCAGCGCAGGGCGGACGTCTCGGAGTCGGCGAGCCACAGCCGGTCGGGCGTGGCCGCGAGCCCGGAGGGCTGCGCGAACCAGGCCTCCGCGCCGGGCCCGTCGACGAGCCCCTCGTTCGTGGTCCCGGCGGTGACGGCGACGGTACCCGCGGCCGGGTCGTAGGCCCACAGCTGGTGCACGCCCGCCATGGCGATCCACACCTTGCCGTTCCACCAGGCCACGTCCCAGGGCGAGGACAGCTTCACGTCCAGCGCGGCGCCGGACGTGGCCTCGCCCTGCATCCACTGGTGTCCGGTGCCGGCCAGCGTCGTGGTCCCGCCCGTCTCCGGGTCGAAGCGCCGCAGGGCGTGGTTGACCGTGTCGGCGACCACGACGGTGCCGTCCGGCAGGAGGGCGAGCCCCTGCGGCTCCTGGAACCGGGCCCGGTCCGGGCCGCCGTCGGCCATCCCCCGGCCGCCCTGGCCGATCCGCCGCACCACGGTCTCGCCGTCCTCCGCCAGCTCCACCAGCTGGTGCCGGGTGGTGTCGCTGACCAGGAAGTTCCCGGACGGCAGCAGCACTGCCTTGCCCGGGAAGCGCAGGGTGGTGGGCTCCGGCTCCGGCGGCACGTACGGCCCGTCGCCGCGGCGCAGGGTGCCCTTCGCTCCGTGCTCGGCCTCCAGCTCCTCCACCAGCCGCTCGATCGCGTGCGCGTGCCCCTCGCCGGCGTGCTGCGCGACGACGTAGCCCTCCGGGTCGATGACGACCAGCGTCGGCCAGGCCCGTACCGCGTACTGCTTCCAGGTGGCGAGCTCCGGGTCGTCGAGCACCGGATGCTCCACGCCGTACCGCTCCACCGCGTCGACCACCGCCTGGTGCTCCGCCTCGTGCACGAACTTCGGCGAGTGCACCCCGACGACCACGACCGTGTCCCGGTGCTTCTCCTCCAGCTCCCGCAGCTCGTCCAGGACGTGCAGGCAGTTCACGCAGCAGAACGTCCAGAAATCCAGGACGACGCACTTGCCTCGCAGGTCGGCGAGCGTGAGGTTCTTCCCACCGGTGTTGAGCCAGCCGCCCTTGCCGATCAGCTCGGGGGCGCGTACGCGGGCTCGTCGGGGTGCCGTGTCGTTCATGGGACCAAGGGTGCCACCCGCCGGCGGCGGCCCGCCCGGCACGGTGCCGTACTGGGCCCGTCGGACCACCGGCGGCGTCGCCAGGGCGGAGCCGGGGAAGCGGTGAGGACATGAGATTCCTCGTACGCGACCGGATTTTCGGCATCGGTGACGACTACTGGATCGAGGACGAGCACGGCCGCAAGGTCTTCCTCGTCGACGGCAAGGCGATGCGGCTGCGGGACACCTTCGAGCTGAAGGACGCCCACGGCCGGGTCCTGATCAACATCCACCAGAAGATGCTCGCCCTGCGGGACACGATGGTGATCGAGCGGGACGGGGAGGCCCTGGCGAAGATCAGGCGCAAGCGGCTGTCGCTGCTGCGCAACCACTACCGGGTGTCCATGGTGGACGGCACCGAGCTCGACGTCAGCGGCAAGATCCTCGACCGGGAGTTCGCCGTCGAGTACGACGGCGAACTGCTCGCGGTGATCTCCCGGCGCTGGCTGAGCGTCGTGGAGACCTACGGCGTCGACGTCGTACGCGAGGACGCCGACCCCGCGCTGGTGATCGCGGTGGCGGTGTGCGTGATCCACCTGGCGGAGAAGGAACGCGAGGAGCGGTAGGCGCCGAGGAAGGAGCCGTGGGCGCTAGGAGCCGTCCTGACGGCGCGGCGGCTCCAGGCCCAGGACCCGGTCCTTCAGGGCCGGGAACTGGTCCCGGGTGGCCGGCACCCTCGCCGGGTCGAATTCGACCGTGAGGACCTCCTCGCCGGGGCCGGCCTCCGCCAGCACCTCGCCCCAGGGGTCCACCACGATCGAGTGACCCGCCTGCGGAACTCCCGCGTGCGTCCCGGCCGTTCCACAGGCGAGCACGAACGCCTGGTCCTCCACCGCCCGCGCCCGGGCCAACAGCGTCCAGTGCGCACGCCGCCGCTCCGGCCAGCCCGCCGGGACCACCAGGGTCTGCGCCCCGGCGTCGACGAGCCCGCGGAAGAGTTCGGGGAAACGGAGGTCGTAACAGGTCGCCAGGCCCAGGACGGTGTCCGGCAGAGGGACCGTCACCAGTTCCCGCCCCGCGCTCATCAGCACGGCCTCGCCCTTGTCGAAGCCGAAGCGGTGGATCTTGCGGTAGACGGCGGCCAGCTCGCCGGAGGGGGAGAAGACCAGGGAGGTGTTGTAGAGGGAGCCCGCGGCCGAGTCGCCGTCGGACGCGGCGCGTTCGGGGATCGAGCCGGCGTGCAGCCACACGCCCGCGTCGCTCGCCGCCTTGGCCATCGCCTCGTAGGTGGGACCCTCCAGCGGTTCGGCCTCGCGTTCGAACTCCTCGAAGGCGAAGGCCCCCGTGGTCCACAGCTCCGGCAGCACCACGAGGTCGGCACCGGCCTGCTCGCCCACCAGCGCGGCCACCCGCCCACGCCGTGAATCGACCGATTCACCCTCGTTCACGGCAATCTGGATCAGCGAGGCGCGCACACTACCACCGTCCTGGCACTCGAGTCGTCCGGACAGGCCTACGATCGTCACACGAAAGCACTGCCGGGCTGCCTCACAGCAGCGTAACTTAGCGTTCCAAGACACCCGCCGACCGCAGCCACCTCCCACTGGCAATGCCATCACATCCGCCCGTGTACCGACCGCCGAGGGGTCCCGTTCCGTGAGTCTGCATCCCACCCTCCAGCCCTACGCCGATGCCTGGACCCACTCCGTCGAGGCGATATCGGAGCTGATGCAGCCCCTGGTGGAGGCCGATTGGAACCGGCGCACCCCGTGCCCGGGCTGGTCGGTCCGCGACGTCGTCTCGCACATCATCGGCATGGACTGCGAGATGCTGGGCGACCCGCGGCCCATCCACGCGCTCCCGCGCGACCTGTTCCACGTCACCAACGAGCACCAGCGCTACATGGAGATGCAGGTCGACGTCCGCCGCCACCACACGTCGCCTGAGATGACCTCCGAGCTGGAGTACACGATCATCCGCCGCAACCGCCAGCTGCGGAACGAGTCCCGCGACCCCGGCACCAAGATGCGCGGACCGCTCGGCGCGGAGATCACCCTCGAAGAGGCCATGCGCTACCGCGCCTTCGACATCTGGGTGCACGAGCAGGACCTGCGCGCGGCCCTCGGCCGCCCCAGCGACCTCGACTCGCCCGGCGCCCACATCGCCCGGGACTACCTGCTGGCCGCCCTCCCGGACGTGGTCGCGGTCAAGGCGGACGCCCCGCGCAGCTCGGCGATCGTCTTCGACGTGCACGGCCCGGTGGAGTTCCTGCGCACGATCCGCGTCGACATCCAGGGCCGCGGCACCCTGGAGACGGCCCCGGCCCTCGGCCCGGCGGCGACCCTCGCGCTCGACTGGGAGACCTACGTCCGCCTGGCCTGCGGCCGGGTCACCCCGGAAGCGGTCGCGGACCGTGTGAAGACGGAGGGCGACCTGGACCTGGCGGCGGCGATCCTGCGGAACTTCGTGGTGACGGCCTAGGGTCGTGGCCGCGGACAGACGTGCCTCCCCGGGGACGAGCCGGATCCCCCCTGCTCCAGGAGCCGGGGGGAGGCGCCTGCCGGCCGCGGCGAGCGCACCGGACCCGGCCCCGCCTCGCGACGGCGCAGGGCACCGTCACGCCGGCACGTGCACCGTCTCCACCCGGCTGGCGACCAGCCGCTCCCGCTCCCGCCGGGCCGCCCGCTTCCGCAGCCGCAGGATCTGACTCACGCCCAGCGCCTGGAGCACGAACACCGCCGAGAAGGCGATCCGGTAGTCGTCCCCGGTCGCGTCCAGCAGCACGCCGATCGCGAACAACGTCGTCATCGAGGCCACGAAGCCGCCCATGTTGGTGATGCCCGACGCCGTCCCCTGACGCTCCGCCGGATTCGCCGGCCGCGCGAAGTCGAACCCGATCATCGAGGCCGGACCGCACGCGCCGAGCACCAGGCACAGCACGACCAGCAGCCACATCGGCGCCCGGCCGCCCGGATACGCCAGCGTCACCGCCCAGATGCCCGAGGTCGCCGCCACCGTGCCGAGCGCGAGCGGCAGCCGCGCCGCGTGGTGCCGGGCGACGATCTGCCCGTACACGAGCCCGACGGCCATGTTGGACACCACGACGAGCGTGAGCAGTTCGCCCGCGTCCGCCCGCGACAGGCCCTGGGCCTCGACCAGGAACGGCAGCCCCCACAGCAGCAGGAACACCATCGCCGGGAACTGCGTGGTGAAGTGCACCCACAGCCCCAGCCGCGTCCCGGGCTCCCGCCAGGACGCGGCGATCTGCCGGCGTACGTACGCGGCGCCCAGGTGGGGCAGCGGCTCCGGTTCGTGGCCCTCCGGGTGGTCCTTGAGGAACAGCACCAGCAGCACCAGCACCACCGCCCCGGCCAGCGCGCTGCCCGCGAAGGCCGCCGTCCAGCCCACGCCGTGCAGCAGCCGGGCCAGCACCAGCGTGGACACCAGGTTGCCGGCCATTCCGGCCAGCCCGGCCATCTGGGCGACCAGCGGCCCGCGCCGGACGGGGAACCACCGGGTGCCCAGCCGCAGCACGCTGATGAACGTCATGGCGTCCCCGCAGCCGAGCAGCGCACGCGAGGCGAGCGCGGTGCCGTACGACGGGGAGAACGCGAAGCCGAGCTGACCGGCCGTGAAGAGCACGGCGCCGATCGCCAGCACCTTCTTGGTCCCGAGCCGGTCGACCAGCAGACCGACGGGTATCTGCATACCGGCGTAGACGAGGAGCTGGAGGATCGAGAACGTCGACAGCGCCGAGGCGCCCACGTGGAAGCGGTCGGCGGCGTCGAGACCGGCGACGCCCAGGGAGGTGCGGAAGATGACGGCGACGAAGTAGACGGCGACGCCGATGCTCCAGACGGCGACGGCGCGCCGGCCGCCGGGTGGATCACCGGGCAGGGAGACAGGCGAGGACGAGGCGCTCACCGGACCTCCCCCCGGGCGAGGTGGGAGAACCAGTTGACGTGCCGGTGCACGACGTCGACGGCCGCCTCCGCGTCCCCCGAGCGCAGCGCGTCCAGGATCTGCTCGTGCTCGGCGAGCGTCTTGGCGAGCCGGTCGGGGTGGGAGTGCATGACGGCGACGCCCATGCGCAGCTGCCGGTCGCGCAACTGGTCGTAGAGCCGGGACAGGATCTCGTTGCCGCCGCTGCGGACGATCTCGGCGTGGAAGCAGCGGTCGGTGACGGCGGCCGCTGCGAAGTCACCTGCGGCGGCCTGCTTCTTCTGCTTCTGGAGCAGTTCCTCGAGCCGCTCGATGAGCCCCGGCGGCGCGGGTACGGCCTTCCGGGCCGCGTACTCCTCGACCAGCTGCCGGGTCTCGACCACGTCGGCGATCTCCTGCGCGGAGACCGGCAGGACGAGGGCCCCCTTCTTCGGGTAGAGCTTGATGAGCCCCTCGACCTCCAGCCGCAGCAGCGCCTCGCGCACGGGCGTGCGCGAGACCCCGACGGCCTCGGCCAGCTCGCCCTCGGTCAGCAGGGTGCCGCCCTCGTAACTGCGGTCCAGAACAGCTTGCTTGACGTGCGTGTACACGCGATCGGCGGCGGGGGGCTGTTTCACGGCCAGGCTCATGCCCACAGCATAGATACAACACGTACCCAAGGCCCGTCCCATCCAGCATGCGGACCATACGGGCCCGATGGCCGAATCCGCCCCGTAAACCGCGCAACCATCCGCCCCACCCGTGAGTCAGACAGGTGCGGCCCCACTTTGTGGGCTCTCAACTCTGCCGCACCACCGAGGAATACAACATAATCGGGGTACCTCACTTGAAAACCGGCATCCAGGGCATCCGTATCCGCAGAGCCGCCGCAGTCGCCGTGACCACGAGCGCCGTGCTCGCCGCCGGGGCCCTCACCGCGGCACCCGCGCAGGCCGTCACCACGCCGTCGATCGTGGCCAAGGGCGGCTACGTGATGGACGACGCGACCGGCAAGTCCCTCTACGGCAAGGCCGCGGACACCAAGCGCTCCACCGGCTCCACCACGAAGATCATGACCGCCAAGGTCGTGCTGGCCCAGCCGAATCTGAACCTCGACGCCAAGGTCACCATCCAGAAGGCCTACAGCGACTACGTCGTCAAGAACAACGCCTCCCAGGCCCACCTGATCGTCGGCGACAAGGTGACCGTCCGTCAGCTGCTGTACGGCCTGATGCTGCCCTCGGGCTGCGACGCCGCGTACGCGCTGGCCGACAAGTACGGTTCGGGCTCGACGCGCGACGCACGCGTGAAGTCCTTCATCGGCAAGATGAACAGCACCGCCAAGAGCCTCGGCATGACGAACACGCGCTTCGACTCGTTCGACGGCATCGGCAAGGGCAGCAACTACTCGACGCCGCGTGACCTGACGAAGCTGGCGCGCAGCGCGATGAAGAACTCCACGTTCCGCACGGTCGTCAAGACGAAGTCGTACACCGCCAAGACCGTTACCAAGACGGGCAGCACCCGCACGATGGGCAAGTGGACGAACACGAACACTCTGCTCAGCAGCTACAGCGGCGCGATCGGCGTGAAGACGGGCTCCGGTCCCCAGGCCGGCGCCTGCCTCGTCTTCGCCGCCACCAGGAACGGCAGGACCGTCATCGGTACGGTTCTGGCCTCGTCCACGTACGCGCAGCGCGCGACGGACGCGACGAAGCTCCTGAACTACGGGTTCGCCAAGAAGGTCTGACACCCGCCCACCAGGCCGAAGGGCCCGCCGCTGACCTCAGCGGCGGGCCCTCGGTTCGGGCGCGTGTGTTCCGGCGGGGCCTGGAGGTGGCCTGAGGTGGCCTTCGGCCCGCTCGGCGCGCTGCGCACCCGCCAGCCGAGCTGGCCCTCCCGGCCCGTCAGCCCCCTGGACCACCGCATGTGCTGGGGCGGCGCACCTCCGTGAGAGGTGCGCCGCCCCGTTTCGCCACGGGCTGCTACGCCCAGGTGATCAGCCGCTTCGGCTGTTCCAGGATCGCGGCCACGTCGGCCAGGACCTTGGAGCCGAGTTCGCCGTCGACCAGGCGGTGGTCGAAGCTGAGCGCCAGCGTGGTGACCTGGCGGGGCTTGACCTTGCCCTTGTGGACCCACGGCTGGAGCTTGATCGCGCCGACGGCGAGGATCGCGGACTCGCCGGGGTTGAGGATCGGCGTGCCGGTGTCGACGCCGAAGACGCCGACGTTGGTGATCGTCACCGTGCCGCCCTGCATGGCCGCCGGGGACGTCCTGCCCTCGCGTGCCGTGGACACCAGCTCGCCGAGCGCCTCCGCGAGCTGCGGCAGCGTCTTGACGTGGGCGTCCTTGATGTTCGGGACGATCAGGCCGCGCGGGGTCGCCGCCGCGATGCCCAGGTTGACGTAGTGCTTCTGGACGATCTCCTGAGCCGCCTCGTCCCAGGACGCGTTGATCTCCGGGTTGCGCTTGATGGCGACCAGCAGGGCCTTGGCGATCAGCAGCAGCGGGTTGACCCGCAGCCCCTGCATCTCCTTGTCCTGCTTGAGTTCCTCGACCAGCTTCATGGTCCGCGTCACGTCCACCGTCACGAACTCCGTGACGTGCGGGGCCGTGAACGCCGAGCCGACCATCGCCGCCGCCGTCGCCTTGCGGACGCCCTTGACGGGGATCCGGGTCTCGCGCACCCCGTCGTAGCTCACGGCGGGAGCCGGAGCCGCGGCCACCGGGACCACCGCCGCCGGCGGCTCGGGGGCCTTGGGTGCGGCCGGTGCCGCCACCGCCGCGTGCACGTCCTCGCGCGTGATGATGCCGTCCGGGCCGGACGGCACGACCGTGGCGAGGTCCACGCCCAGGTCCTTGGCCAGCTTGCGCACCGGCGGCTTGGCCAGCGGACGGGGCCCGGCGGGCACCGCGACGGCCGCCGGGGCCACGGTGCCGTGGCCGTTCAGCTCCGGCCGGGGTGCCGTCGCCGCCGGGGTGGCCGCGGCCTCCGGGCCCTTGCGCGGACGGCGCTTGGTGGAGGACGCCGAGACGCCGTAGCCCACCAGCACCGGCTGGCGGCCCTGCGGCTTCTCCTCCCCGTCCGGGTCCGGCTCGGTCTTCGGCTCGGCCGCCGGAGCGGCCTGCGCCGGGACCTCGGCCGGGGCCGCGCCCGCCACCTGCACCGCGATGATGGACGTGCCCACGTCCACCGTGGTGCCCTCGGCGAAGTGCAGCTCGCGCACCACCCCGTCGTAGGGGATGGGCAGTTCGACGGCCGCCTTGGCGGTCTCGACCTCGCAGACCACCTGGCCGTCGGTGACCGTGTCACCGGGCTGGACGTACCACTTGAGGATCTCCGCCTCGGTCAGACCCTCGCCGACATCCGGCATCTTGAACTCACGCACGGACGCATCGGTCATCGTCGTCACGAACCTCTCCCTCAGTACGCCAGCGAGCGGTCGACGGCGTCGAGCACGCGGTCCAGGTCCGGCAGGTAGGACTCCTCCAGGCGGGCCGGCGGGTACGGGGCGTGGTAGCCGCCGACCCGCAGCACGGGGGCCTCCAGGTGGTAGAAGCAGCGCTCGGTGATCCGGGCGGCGATCTCCGCGCCGGAGCCGAAGAACACCGGCGCCTCGTGGACGACGACGAGGCGGCGGGTCCGCTCCACCGAGGCCTGGATGGCGTCGAAGTCGATCGGGGAGACCGAGCGCAGGTCCAGGACCTCCAGGGACTTGCCCTCCTCGGCGGCCGCGGCGGCGACCTCCTGGCAGAGCTTCACCATCGGGCCGTAGGCCGCCAGGGTCAGGTCCGTGCCCTCGCGGACGACCTGCGCCTTGTGCAGCGGGTTCGGGATGGCCTCCGTGTTGACCTCGGCCTTGTCCCAGTAGCGCCGCTTGGGCTCGAAGTAGATCACCGGGTCGTCGCTCTGGATGGCCTGCTGCATCATCCAGTACGCGTCCGACGCGTTGGAGGGGCTGACGATCTTCAGACCCGCCACGTGCGCGAACAGCGCCTCGGGGGACTCCGAGTGGTGCTCGACCGCGCCGATGCCGCCGCCGTAGGGGATGCGGATGACGACCGGGAGCTTGACCTTGCCCAGCGAGCGGGCGTGCATCTTCGCGAGCTGCGTGACGATCTGGTCGTACGCCGGGAACACGAAGCCGTCGAACTGGATCTCGACCACCGGGCGGTAGCCGCGCAGGGCGAGGCCGATCGCGGTGCCGACGATGCCGGACTCGGCGAGCGGGGTGTCGATGACGCGGCTCTCGCCGAAGTCCTTCTGGAGGCCGTCCGTCACCCGGAACACGCCGCCGAGCTTGCCGACGTCCTCGCCCATGATGAGGACCTTGGGGTCGTTGTCCAGGGCGCGGCGCAGCGACTCGTTGATCGCCTTGGCCAGGGCCATCTTCTCAGCAGCCATGATCAGACCCCCTCTGCGTCCGCGAACGACGCCTGGTAGGCGGCGAACTGGGCGCGCTCCTCGTCGACGAGCGCGTGCCCGTCCGCGTACACGTTCTCGAAGATGGCGAAAAGGTCCGGGTCGGGCATGGCACGGACCGCTTCGCGCACTCGTTTGCCCAACGTCTCGCTCTCGGCCTCGAGTTCCTCGAAGAATCCCTCGTCCGCGTGGTTTGCGGCCTCCAGGTGGCGGCGAAGGCGCAGGATCGGGTCCTTCGCCTCCCAGGCCAGGCGCTCCTCGTCCCCCCGGTAGCGGGTGGGGTCGTCGGAGGTGGTGTGGGCGCCCATGCGGTAGGTGTACGCCTCGACCAGGGTGGGGCCCTCGCCGCTGCGGGCGCGCTCCAGCGCCCACTTGGTGACGGCGAGGCAGGCCAGTACGTCGTTGCCGTCGACGCGGACGCCGGGGAAGCCGAAGCCCGCCGCGCGCTGGTAGAGCGGGACGCGGGTCTGCTTCTCGGTCGGCTCGGAGATCGCCCACTGGTTGTTCTGGCAGAAGAACACCACGGGGGCGTTGTAGACGGCGGAGAAGGTGAAGGCCTCCGCCACGTCGCCCTGGCTGGAGGCGCCGTCGCCGAAGTAGGCGATGACCGCGGAGTCGGCGCCGTCCTTGGCGACGCCCATCGCGTAGCCGGTGGCGTGCAGCGCCTGGGAGCCGATGACGATCGTGTAGAGGTGGAAGTTGTTGCCGTTGGGGTCCCAACCGCCGTTGTTCACACCCCGGAACATGCCGAGCAGGTTGGTCGGATCCACCCCGCGGCACCAGGCGACGCCGTGTTCACGGTAGGTCGGGAAGACGTAGTCGTCCTCACGGGTGGCGCGGCCGGAGCCGATCTGGGCGGCCTCCTGGCCGAGCAGCGAGGCCCACAGACCCAGTTCGCCCTGGCGCTGCAGGGCGGTGGCCTCGGCGTCGAAGCGGCGGGTGAGCACCATGTCGCGGTACAGGCCGCGAAGCTCCTCGGCGGTGATGCCGGCGACGTACTTGTCGTACTCGGCGTTCTTGACGCGCTTGCCCTCGGGCGTCAGCAACTGCACGAGTTCGGGGTCGGCGCTCTTCTTGGCGCCGGTACGCCGCCTGGTGCCTGCGGCTTTATTGCCGGTCGCGCCGGCCTTGCTTCCGGCGCTGCGTCGCGGTGTGCGCGCGGCAGTGCTCTCCACGGTCACGTGTGCTCCTCCGTCGGTCCGGCCCCGGGGTTGCCGGTAGCCAGTGCGGCTCACCTGTTCCGGACCACCGGGCACGGGGTGGGTGCCACTCGGCCGGGAACAGGCGTGACAGGTGCCCCGGCGAGCGCCCTGCAGCAGTCACGTTACCCAGTGCTCCACATTTCTGGGAAACCCCCCTGACCTGGGCGTTTCCTTGGATTTCCAAGTATTTCCACTTGGACGTCCAAGTACCTCGCCGGACAGTCGGGGCAGCCGCTGGTCACAGCCGTGCAGGGGGCCGGAACACCGGCACGTTATCCCGGCCACCCCTGAGTCGGGAAGGGTCGACGAATGGCCGGAACTGCTCTTGATGGATGACCCCGCACGGGGGACGGCGAAACGGGACCCGCCGGGCGCCGGCAAGGGACGCCTCCGAAGGCGTACCGGCGCACGCCGGGCGCGGTCGGGGCGGCATCATGACCTCATGTGACCGAAAGCGACCATCGACGACTGTCTGTGACAAGCCCCAGCTCACGGCCTCCGCCGGTGCCCTAGCATCTGGCGCGTGCCGCGCCCATGTGTACCACCCCCCGTGCCCCACGCGCCCCCTCTGAGCGCCTTGCTGCGCCAGTACGCCGCCGGTTCCGCCCTCACTTGCGAGCCGGTCGACCAGGGCCTGCTCAACCGCGGCTACCGGCTGTGCACGACCCGCGGCCGTTATTTCCTCAAGCACCACTTCGATCCGGACACCGCCGATCCCACCGCCATCGCGCGTCAGCACCGGGCCACCCAGCGCCTGGCCGACCTCGGCGTCCCGGTGGCGCCGCCGCTCACCGGCCGCGACGGGCGCACGGTCGCCGTC
Source organism: Streptomyces sp. NPDC001204 (assembly GCF_053598035.1). Lineage (NCBI taxonomy): Bacteria > Bacillati > Actinomycetota > Actinomycetes > Kitasatosporales > Streptomycetaceae > Streptomyces > Streptomyces sp. NPDC001204. The sequence continues at coordinate 71,036 of NZ_JBSFJL010000012.1, forward strand.
GTCGGCGGCCACGCCTACGCCCTGCACCCCTGGATCGACGGCCGGCACCGGCACGGCGGGCAGCTCACCACCAAGCAGTGCACCCGTCTGGGAGCACTGCTGGGAGCCGTGCACGCGTGCCTGGAGCGGGTGATGCCGCCCAAGGGCCGCACCCGCCCCGCCGCGAGTCCCCACCCCGTGGAGAGCGCCGATCCCGCCGACACCTTCACGCTGATCGACGACCTGCTCGGGCACGTCAGCCGCCACCGGCCCCCGGACGCCTTCGACGAACTGGCCCGGCACCGGCTCCTGGAGCGGCGCGCGCTCCTGGAACGGCACGCGGACCGGCGTCCGCCGCCCGGCGGGCCCGTCGGCTGGGTGCACGGCGACTTCCACCCCTTCAACCTGCTCTACCAGGGGGACGCCCCCGCCGCGATCGTCGACTGGGACCGGCTCGGAGTGCAGCCCCGCGCGGAGGAGGCGGTGCGCGCCGCCGCGATCTTCTTCGTCCGGCCCGCCGGCACCCTGGACCTGCCGAAGGTCAGGGCGTACGCGCGCGCGTACCGGCTGGCGGCCGGCGCCACCCCCTCGGAGCTCGCGGCGGCCGTGCACCGCGTGTGGTGGGAGCGCCTGAACGACTTCTGGATGCTGCGCTGGCACTACGAGCGCGGCGACACCCGCGCGGACCCGCAGTTCCCGGCCGCCTCGGCGCTCGCGGTGTGGTGGACAAGGGAGTACGGGGCGGTGTGCGGCGCGTTCGCCGGGTGACGCCGAGGGAGCCGGACGGAACACCACGCGCGCGTGAGGGCCCGTTCGGCCTCACGCGCGCGTGAAGGATGCTCGGTTCGCGGCAGGACTCAGTTGCCTCCGACGGGGTTCCCCGCCGCGCCCGCTGCGGTGCCGGCGGCGTCGCCACCACCGCTGTCCCCGGAGCCGTCGCTCGGCGGGACGCCCGGGTCCTGGGAGGTCGACGGAGGTCCGGGGTCGGTCGGTTCGCTGGAGGTCTGCGGGTCGGACTGCTCGTTGGAGGGCTGCTCGCCGGACGGCTCCGACGGGGTCCACGAAGGCCGGTACGACGGCGTGTACTTCCAGCCGCCTCCGCCCGAGCCGTGGCCCCGGTCCGTCGACGTGTCCGACGGCTGCTCGTCCGACGTGTCGCTCGGGGTGGTGCTGGGCTGCGCGTCGTCGGTGGACTGCGTGTTCGACGGCGAATTGCTGGTGTCGACGCCGGTGCCGGTGTCACCGCCGGTGTTCTGCAGTGCCAGTGCCACGCCCGCGGCGATGGCGATCACCGCGAGGACGGCCAGGATCCACAGCTTGCCGCGGCCGCTGCCCTTGTTGCCGTGCCCCTCGAAGCCGCCGTCGTCCGGGTTGCCGTACCCGGCGGGCAGGATCGGCTGGGGGATCTGCGTGGTGCCGGAGCCGAGGTCGGCCTGATGCGGCATCACGGTCGTGCCCGCGTAGCCCGCCGCCGGGGTGTGCCGGCCGTCGTGCGCCTCGACCGGGCCGGTGTTCCAGGTGCCGGTGTTGCCGCCCTGGTCGTACAGCATCTGCAGCCCGTACTGGACCAGCCCGCGCATCTCCTCGGCGGTCTGGAAACGGTCGTCGGGCTCCTTGGCCAGCGAGCGCATGACCAGGCCGTCGAGCTCCGGCGGGCAGGTGCCGCCGGCGACCTGGGACGGCGGCACCGGCATGTCCTGGACGTGCTGGTAGACCACCGACAGCGGGGTCTCGCCGGTGAACGGGGGCCGCAGCGCGAGGAGTTCGTACAGCAGGCAGCCCGTGGCGTACAGGTCGGAGCGGTAGTCGACTGCCTTGCCGAGGGCCTGCTCCGGGGAGAGGTACTGCGGAGTGCCCATGACCATGCCGGTCTGCGTCATCGTCGTGGACGCCCCGTGCAGGGCGCGGGCGATGCCGAAGTCCATCACCTTCACGGCGCCGTTGTCGGTGATGATGACGTTGGCCGGCTTGATGTCGCGGTGCACGATGCCGTGCTGGTGCGAGTAGGCCAGCGCCTCCAGCACACCGGAGACGATGATCAGCGCCTGCTCCGGGCCGGGCGCCTCGGCGTTGAGCAGCAGATCGCGGATGGTGCGGCCCTCGACCAGCTCCATCACGATGTACGGCACGGCCTGGCCGCCCGCCTGGTCCTCGCCGGAGTCGTACACGGCGACGATCGCGTGGTGGTTGAGCCCGGCCACCGACTGGGCCTCACGTGTGAACCGGGCCTTGGAGACGGGGTCCTCGGCCAGGTCTGCGCGGAGCAGCTTGACCGCCACGGTCCGCCCGAGGCGCACGTCCTCGGCGGCGAACACCTCGGCCATGCCGCCCCTGCCGAGTCTGTGCGTCAACCGGTACCGGCCGTCGCCGACCAGGCCGTTGTTGCCCCACATCTCCGGCGCGTCCGACATACCGCCGCCAGTCGCCTCGGGGTCGGACGGGCCCTGGGCGCGATGCTGCTGTGCCATCAGTCCTCGCCGTCGTTTCTGCCCGCGGTGCGCGCGGTGTTGTCACGGTCTCCGTCGGCCACGCTACAGGCTCCGCGGGGGCCGCCGGTCCAGGATCGTCGCGGCGAGCACCGCCGGGACCGGCCCGAGACGGACCGGCCATGAAACCCCGTGCGGGTGCCGTGGTGCAAATTCCGTGTACCGGCCGTACGCCTGCTGTAACGCTTCCGCGACGCTTCTTTCGCGTACGGTCACGGAACGGGCACCGAGCTTGACGTGTCACTGCCCTCGGGCAGACTGGCCGGGAATGACTCATTCGATCAACGAGGGCGCCTGACGGCCTAGTGGGGGACGCGGAGACATGAGCCAGGACGGGGCACACGGCCAGTACGCGGGACGGGCCCTGGCCGGCGGCCGCTACCAGCTGCGCGACCTGCTCGGCGAAGGCGGCATGGCCTCGGTGCACCTCGCCTACGACTCCGTGCTCGACCGCCAGGTCGCGATCAAGACACTCCACACCGAACTCGGGCGCGAACAGGCCTTCCGCGAGCGGTTCCGCCGCGAGGCCCAGGCAGTGGCGAAGCTCACGCACACCAACATCGTCTCGGTCTTCGACACCGGCGAGGACGATGTGGACGGCATGACGACGCCGTACATCGTCATGGAGTACATCGAGGGCCGCCCCCTCGGCTCGGTGCTGGAGGAGGACATCCGGCAGCTCGGCGCGATGCCCGCCGACAGGGCCCTGAAGATCACCGCGGACGTGCTCGCCGCGCTGGAGATCAGCCACGAGATGGGCCTGGTCCACCGCGACATCAAGCCGGGCAACGTGATGATGACCAAGCGCGGCGTGGTCAAGGTCATGGACTTCGGCATCGCCCGCGCCATGCAGTCCGGCGTGACGTCGATGACCCAGACCGGCATGGTCGTCGGCACCCCGCAGTACCTCTCGCCGGAGCAGGCGCTCGGCCGGGGCGTGGACGCGCGGTCCGACCTGTACTCGGTCGGCATCATGCTGTTCCAACTGGTCACCGGGCGGCTGCCGTTCGACGCGGACTCCCCCCTGGCCATCGCGTACGCGCATGTGCAGGAGGAGCCGGTGGCGCCCTCCTCGATCAACCGCTCGCTCCCTCCGGCGGTGGACGCGCTGGTCGCCCGCGCGCTGAAGAAGAACCCCAACGAGCGTTTCCCCAGCTCCGAGTCCATGCGCGACGAGTGCCTGCGCGTGGCGGCCTCCTTCCAGGCGGCCGCGCCCAGCATCGTCCCCGGCGCCCACACGCCGAGCGGCGCGGGCGTCGGCTCGGCCGTCTTCCCGCCCGTCGACCAGACGTCCCCGGTACCCCAGGGCAATGTGCACGCGCCGTACCAGCCGGCCCCGACGCCCAATCCCTACAGCACCGGCGTTCCCACGCCCGCGAGCTACGGCTACCCGCAGCAGCCCGGCTACCAGACGCCCGTCGCGTCGCCGTACGCGCAGCAGCAGGCGCCGACCCCGCCGCCGTACGTCGTGTCGCCCCAGCACACGCCCCCGCCGGGCGGCGGCAGGAGCACCAGGCCCGTGGTCGTCGGGTCGATCGCCGTCGCCGCCATCGCGGTGGTCGGCCTGATCGTCGCGCTGGCCATGGACACCGGTGGCAGCGGAGACGAGGCCAAGGGCGGAGGCGGCGCGAGCGCGTCCACCTCCGTGGTCGAGGGCCACCGCGGGCCGGACACCTCGAAGACGATCGACTCCGACGACTGCAAGGAGCCGCGGGAGGCGTACGACGACCCGGACAAGGTCAGGCTGCCGGACTTCCGGTACAAGAACCTCGGTTCGGTCAAGGAGTGCCTCCAGGCCGCCGGCTGGAAGCTGAAGAAGATCGACACCAACGAGAACACGTACGGCCAGGACACGGTCATGAACCAGTTCCCCGCGGCCGACACGGACGTCGACCCGAACAACATGCCGGTGATCCAGCTCTACGTCTCGACCGGCAACCCTGAGTCGTCCTGACCGTCACCGCCCCGTCCGGCTCCCGTCGAGCACGGCGGGCGGTCCCGTGAGAAGCGCGGTCCCGTAAGTCCCGTAAGAAGAAGGCCCCGGCAGTACGGCTGCCGGAGCCTTTTCATGTCCGCGTTGCGAGGACAGGTGCGGGCGGGGGCGCGGCGTACGGCCCGCGGACCCGGCGCCCGCGGGCAGGACACCTGCGCCTACGGGCGCCTACAGGTACGGCCCGCCCGAGCGGCCGCCCGTGCGGGGGTCGTCGCCGCCGTCGTGCCCGATACCCGGGGGCAGGGCACGGCGCATCTGCTCCAGCTGGGCGCGGGCGGCCATCTGCTGGGCGAACAGAGTCGTCTGGATCCCGTGGAAGAGACCCTCCAGCCAGCCCACCAACTGCGCCTGTGCGATGCGCAGTTCGGCGTCACTGGGGGTTCCCTCGTCGGTGAACGGCAGGGAGAGCCGCTCCAGCTCCTCGACGAGTTCCGGCGCCAGGCCGTCCTCCAGCTCCTTGACCGAGCTCGTGTGGATCTCCTTCAGCCGGACCCGGCTGGCCTCGTCCAGGGGAGCCGCGCGCACCTCTTCGAGAAGCTGCTTGATCATGCTGCCGATCCGCATGACCTTCGCGGGCTGCTCCACCTGCTCCGTAACCGGGGTCTCACGGGAGTCGTCGTCCCCGCCGCCGCCGAGCGCCATTCCGTCCTGGCCCACGACCAGGATCTGCGGATTCTCCGGCGACCGTTCGTTCCTCGGCATCTCCATGCCGCCATTGTCGCGCACCCGTACATGCCACTTCCGTGGCGCCCCCACGGAAAGCGGTCCACCGCGTCATTTCCCCGCGTCGTCGGCCCGGGGGAGGTCCAGCCGGAGCAGACGGGCCTCGCAGTGGTCCAGCCAGCGGGACTCCGCCTCGGCACAGCAGATCAGCCGCTCCACGACCAGCAGCCGGGCCACCTCGTCCGGCCCCCTGAGCGGGCCGGCCAGGACCTCGGCGCGCTGCCGCACGTAGTCGTGCAGCGCCCTGGACACATGCCGGCGCTGTACCTCGACGACCTCGCGCACATCGACGCCGGGCGCCGCCACCGCCAGCACCAGCTTGATCGCCAGCTCGTCGCACGGCGGATCCGTCCGCTCCACCGGCCGCGCGTACCAGGCCCGCAGCTCGGCGCGGCCCGCCTCGGCCAGTGCGTAGACCACCCGGCCGGCTCTGTCCACACCCTCCCGGGTGACCAGGCCCTCGTGCTCCAGGCGGCCGAGCGCGGCACAGACCCGGCCGATGTGCGGCGGCCGGGCCGCCCCCGTGCGCGCCTCGAACTCGACGCGCAGCCGGGAGCCGTGGCGGGGGCCGTCCGCCAGGAGCGCCAGCAGTCCATGACGTATCGCCATAACCGGATTGTGCAGTGGGTTCGACCCGTTGGCCGATCCTGGAATGCCGGATTGGTCCGGTGATGTGACTGTTGTTGCAGAAATGATCTGATCCGCTGCCGGGCACCGTGAGGGGGTCCCCGACGTGACTCCATGGCTGCGCGCTCAGCTGCGCGCGACGGGACTGCTGATCGCGCTGGCAGCGGCCGTCCCGGCCAGTGGCTCCGCCTCGGCGTACGGCGCGACGCGGGCGCCCTCGGCGTACGGCGCCACGCGGGCGCCCTCGGCCTCCGCCGCGCCGCACGACTTCGCGTCCGGGGCCGCCACGGACGCCTCCGGCGCCTCTGCGTCCGGTACCCCGGCCCCGGGCACCGCCGCCCCCGGAACGGCCGCCGGCTCCCGCTCCTCGCCGGTCCACGGGCCCCCGCCCTCGACGCCGACGTCCCCAGCCTCCCACCCGGCCTCGCCTCCCTCCTCCCCCTCCGCCTCGCCGTCCCCGTCCCTGTCGTCCTCCGACCCGTCGCGGGCCGGGAACCACACCGGTGGCGGTCAGCATCGGCCGGGGCGGCCGCACTGGTGGGAGAGGGAGCGGGACCACGACGACGGCAACGAGGACTCCGAGAGCGCGAGCGCGACGCCGGAGGCGACGAGCGCCTCGCCCTCGGGTCAGGAGGCCGCTCCCGTGCCGTCCGGGCCGCAGGACAGTCCCGGCGCCCTGCCCGTCGCGCAGACCGGGAACGAAGCCGTGCTGCGGACCCTGTCCCTGGGCAGCGGGCTCGTCCTGATCGGCCTCGGCCTCGGCCTGGCGTTCATCGCCCTGCGGTTGCGCCGGAGCTAGATCCGGCGCAACCGCTGCGGCGGCGGAGGTGCGGGGATCAGGACGTCACCAGAAGCACCTTGCCGATGTGGCCGCTCTCCTCCAGGATCCGGTGGGCGGCCGCGGCGTCGCTCATCGGGAGTTCCTGGTCGACCACCGGCCGGACGTGCCCGTCGGCGAACAGCGGCCAGACGTGTTCGCGTACGGCGGCGACGATGGCCGCCTTCTCGCCGAGCGGGCGGGCGCGCAGCGAGGTCGCGCTGATCGCGGCCCGCTTGCCGAGCAGGGTGCCGATGTTCAGCTCGCCCTTGGCCCCGCCCTGCATACCGATGATCGCGAGCCGGCCGTTGACGGCGAGGGCCTGGACGTTGCGGTCCAGGTACTTGGCGCCCATGTTGTCGAGGATCACGTCGGCGCCGTTCCCGTTCGTGGCCCGCCGGATCTCCTCGACGAAGTCCTGCTCGCGGTAGTTGATCAGGATCTCGGCGCCCAGTTCGGCGCAGCGCTCGAGCTTCTCCTTGGTGCCCGCGGTCACGGCGACCCTCGCGCCCACGGCCCGGGCGAGCTGGATCGCCATCGTGCCGATGCCGCTGGAGCCGCCGTGCACGAGCAGCGTCTCGCCGGGGCGCAGCTGGGCGACCATGAAGACGTTGGACCAGACGGTGCAGGTCACCTCCGGCAGCGCCGCGGCCTGCCTCAGGCCGACGCCGTCGGGCACGGGCAGCAGCTGACCGGCCGGAACGGCGACCTTCTCGGCGTAACCACCGCCCGCGAGCAGCGCGCACACCTCGTCGCCGACGGACCAGCCGGACACCCCGGGACCGAGCGCCGCGATCCGCCCGGAGCACTCCAGACCGGGGTACGGGGAAGCACCGGGCGGCGGGTTGTAGAAGCCCTGCCGTTGCAGGATGTCGGCCCGGTTGACGGCACTCGCCGCCACCTCGACCAGCACCTCCCCCTCGCCGGGCACGGGATCCGGTACCTCGTCCCACACCAACGCCTCGGGCCCACCGGGTTCGGGAATCGTGATCGCATGCATGGGCCCGACGCTACTGCTTCGCGGTGCCGTCGTCAGTCCTGGGGAAGCGGCCGTGTGTCAGGGGTGACCTTCGTTCCCGGTGTGGCCCGGACGATGGTGATCAGACGGTCGGTCAGCTCCAGTTCCCGTACGGACGGGTCGTCGTAACCCAGCACCCGGTGTCCGCGCAGCACGCTCACCACCAGGTCGTCCATGTCCCGTGGGTCCTGGCCCACCTCGGCCTTTATGACGGGCCGTTCGATGATGTCCAGGCCGCTGCCCTGCTGGATGAGGTCCTCCAGGACCATGCTCGCTGCCGGACTGAGCACGGACAGCCCGAGCAGCCGCCCCGCCGCGCTCGCGCTGGTGACGACGGCATCGGCCCCGGACTGCTTGAGCAGCGGCGCGTTCTCCTCCTCCCGCACCGCCGCGACGATCTTCGCCGCCCGGTTGATCTGCCGGGCCGTCAGCGTGACCAGCACGGCGGTGTCGTCCCGTTGGGTGGCGATGATGATCTGCCGTGCCCGCTGCACCTCGGCCCGCATGAGCACCTCGCTGCGGGTGGCGTCTCCGACCACGCCCGCGTAGCCCTCCGCCGTGGCCGCGTCGACCACCTTGGCACTGGGGTCGACCACGACGACCTGCTGCTTCTTCAGCCCGGCCGCACAGACGGTCTGGAGCGCGGACCTCCCCTTCGTGCCGAATCCGACCACGACGGTGTGATCGCGCAAAGTGGACCTCCAGCGATTCAGGCGCCATTCCTCACGGGTTCGCTCGGTGAGGACTTCGAGTGTGGTGCCGACCAGGATGATCAGGAAGATCACACGCAGCGGGGTGATGACGAAGATGTTGGTGAGACGCGCGCTGTCGCTGACGGGGGTGACGTCGCCGTATCCAGTGGTGGAGAGGGTCACCGTCGCGTAGTACGCCGCGGCGATGAGGTCCATCGGGGCTTCTTTGGCACTGTCCTGGTATCCCTCACGGTCGGCGTAGACGATCACGACCGTCACGAGCAGCACCAGCACCGCCAGGAACAGCCGTTTGCCGACCTGACGTATCGGGCGCTCCACGACTTTTCGAGGGAGCTTCACCCGATGGGTCACGAGATGCTCGTCCGCCTGGCGGGCGATCGCGTCATGGCCCGGAAGTTTCACGTGAAACACACCCCGATTCCGGCGGCGGCCCAGGGCAGGTCGAGGAGTTCGGCCTCCCGACCCGGTCGGGCACCACCCGGTGGTACGACGGCGAGGGCATCGGCCGCCGCGACGCCGCGCAGCATGGCGGGGCCGTTGTAGTGCAGCGGAACGGCGCTGTCGCCGCGCAGCACCACGGGGACGAGCCGGGTGTCGTCCGGATGCCCGTGGACCGCGTCCGTCAGCGGCAGCGTGTACGGCTCCGGGGCCGGGCGCGCGGCCAGCGTGCGCAGCAGCGGCTCGGCGAGCGTCAGCAGACCCGAAACGGCCGCGAGCGGATTGCCGGGCAGGCCGACGAGGTGCTGGTTCTCCTTGGTACGGGCCAGGAGCATGGGGTGGCCGGGGCGCACCTGGACGCCGTCCACCAGCAGTTCGGCGCCGATGCGGCGCAGGGTGGGGTGGACGTGGTCGACCGGTCCGGCGGCGGTTCCCCCGGTGGTGACGATCACGTCGGCCTGCGACCCGGTGACCGCCTTGTGCAGGGCCTTGGCGTCGTCGCCGATCCGGCGCACACGGGTGACCTCGGCGCCCAGGGCACGCAGCCAGGACGGCAGCATCGGGCCGAGCGCGTCCCGGATCCGTCCGTCGTGCGGCAGGCCCTCGGAGAGCAGTTCGTCACCGAGCACGAGGACGTCGACGCGGGGGCGGGGGACCGTGGCGAGGGTGTCGTACCCGGCGGCCGCGGCCAGACCGAGCACCACCGGGGTCACCAGGGTGCCGACGGGCAGCAACTGGTCGCCACTGCGGCACTCCTGCCCGCGCGGGCGGATGTCCCTGCCGTGCCCGGACTCCTCGGTGGCGTACAGCCGGCCCTTGGCGTCGGTGCGGCCGTGTTCGCTGCGCAGCACGGCCGTGGTGTCCTGCGGGACGCGGGCGCCGGTCGCGACGCGTACCGCCTCGCCGTCGGTCAGCGGCTCGGGCTCGTCGTGCCCGGCCAGGACGCCCTCGTCGCGTACGTCCCAGGGGCCGGGGCCGGCGACCGCCCAGCCGTCCATGGCGGAGGTGTCGAAGGAGGGCAGGTCGCACAGGGCGGTCAGGGGAGCAGCCAGGACCAGTCCCAGGGCGGCCTCGAGGGGTACCTGGACGGGGGCCCGGCGGGCACCGGCACGGGCCGCGCGGGCGGCGGTCTCGCGGGCCTGCGGCCAGGCGATGGCCTGGTGGCGGGCCTCCTGGGAGTGCGCGGGGTGCGAGGTCCCGTGACCAGCACCGGCGCTCCCGTGGTCCTCGAAGGAGGCGGAGCCGGATACGGGGGTGCCGCCGTGTCCCGCCCGGCCCCGGCCGGGCTCGGGGGCACGCCGGCTGCTGCCTTCGTTCACCAGGGCGAGCGCCTCCTCCACGTCGAAGTCCTCGGCGTCCTCGGCGTTCTTGGCGTCCTCGGCGTTCTCGGCGTTCTTGGCGTTCTTGGCGTTCTCGCCGACCCGCGTGCCACGGCCGGACATCAGACGTCCGGGCGGGTGTCGGGCGTGGCGTCGGGCGCCACGTCGGGCGTGCCGGTGCCGCCGGTGGTCTCGTCCGCCCAGCGCTGGGCGAGGGCCGCGGCCTTGCGGGCGGCCTCGGCGACGGCTTCGGGGCCGCCCTCGGCCTGCGCGGCCGCATAGCCGACGAGGAAGGTGGTCAGGGGTGCCGCGGGCCGGGCCACGCCGTGGGCGGCGTCGCGGGCGAGGTCGAGCAGCGCGCGGGTGTCGACGTCCAGATCGATGCCCAACTCGTCCTTGACTGCGGAAATCCATTCATCCAACACGTGCCCATGCTCCCTGATACGTGCTCTGGCGATGACGATGTCGTCCCAGGTGTCGCAGTCGAAGGACGCGACGTCGTCGGGGACGCGGATGAGATCGAGCGCGGCGGTGAGCCGGCGCAGCGGCAGCCCGGTGAGGGCGCCGTCCCGGGCGGAGCCGCCCTCGGAAGCGGCGCGGGCGAGCGCGGCCAGCGCGCGGCGCAGCGCCTGCGCGCGGTAGGCGGCCACGAGCGGCTGGTCGCGGCCGCCGGCGTCGGTGAGCAGCACGCCGTCGGCCCGGCCGGCCCTCAGCGCGGTCAACAGCCGCCGTACCGTGTCGCGTTCGAGGAACGGCAGGTCGGCGGAGAGTACGACGACATGGTCCGCCGTGGTGTGACGCAGCCCGGCGTCGAGCGCGGCGAGCGGTCCGGCGCCGGCCGGTTCCTCGCGTGCCCAGCGCACGGGCCGCGCGGTGGGGCGGGGATCGGCGACCACCACCGTCGTGTCCGCGTCGGCGCAGGCGGCGAGCACGCGGTCGAGCAGCGCGCGGCCGCCGACGCGCAGGCCGGGCTTGTCCGCGCCGCCGAGCCGCCGGGCGGCTCCTCCGGCGAGCACGACGGCGTCGTGGGCGAGGGGCTCGTAGGAGGTCACCCCCCGAGTATGCGTCCCGCCCGCGATCAAGGGGAACGCGGGCGGGACACTGCCGTCACAGCGTGCGCAGCAGCACCGCCGGCTGTTCCACGCAGTCCGCCACATACCGCAGGAAACCGCCCGCCGTGCCGCCGTCGCACACCCGGTGGTCGAAGGTGAGCGAGAGCTGGACGACCTGCCGCACCGCCAGCTCGCCCTCGTGCACCCACGGCTTGGGGACGATGCGGCCGACGCCGAGCATGGCGGCCTCGGGGTGGTTGATGATCGGGGTGGATCCGTCGACGCCGAACACTCCGTAGTTGTTCAACGTGAAGGTGCCGCCGGTGAGTTCGGCCGGAGTGAGGGTGCCGGCGCGGGCCGCCTCGGTCAGCCGGGCGAACTCGGCGGTCAGGGACTCCGCGTCGCGCGTGTGCGCGTCCCGTACGACCGGGACGACGAGCCCGCGTTCGGTCTGCGCGGCGAAGCCGAGGTGCACGGCGTCCAGCCGGACGATCTCCCTGGCCTCCATGTCGACCCGCGAGTTGAGCTCGGGATGGCGGGCGAGCGCTGCCGTGCAGATCCGGGCCAGCAGCGCGAGCAGGGAGATCTTCTGTCCCCCGGCAGCGTTCATGGCGGCCCGGGCGCGCATCAGCTCCGTGGCGTCGGCGTCCACCCAGCAGGTCGCGTCCGGTATCTCCCGGCGGCTGCGGGACAGCTTGTCCGCGACGGCTCCGCGCACCCCCTTGAGCGGAACGCGGGAGCCGGAGGACTGCGCCGTCCCGGCCGCTGGCGCGGTCGCGGGAGCCGCCGGTGCGCCGGCACCACGGCCCCGTGCCGCGTTGGCCCTGAGCACGTCCTCGACGTCGGCGCGCAGGATCAGCCCCTCGGGCCCGGAGCCCGACAGCTGACGCAGGTCCACGCCGTTCTCCCGCGCGAGGCGGCGCACGAGCGGCGAGATGACGGGGACGGGACCGTCGGCGGACCGCTCGGCCACCGCGGTCGCGTGGACCGCCGACGGAACGCCCGCCGTACGCGCGGACCCGTTGGCGGCCGGTGCCGCGGCCGCGACGGGCGCCGCCGCTTCCACGGCACCGCTCGTGCCGCGCGAGCCCGGCGCCATCGGTGCCGGGCGCACCCTACGGCGGCGCGCCGGGGGCGCCCCCGTGCCGTAGCCGACCAGGACGTTGCCGGAGCCCTCGGTGCCGTCGGCCGCGTCACCCGCGGCACCGGCGTCCTGCTCCCCGACCGCCACCGTCAGCAGCGGCGCTCCCACGGGCAGTTCCGCGCCCTCCTCGCCGAAGCGGGCGGTGACCACGCCCGCGTAGGGGCAGGGCACCTCGACCATCGCCTTGGCCGTCTCGACCTCGACGACCGGCTGGTCGATGGCGACCACGTCACCCACCTCGACCAGCCAGCGGACGACCTCCGCCTCGGTGAGCCCCTCCCCGAGGTCGGGGAGCCTGAACTCCAGCACCTGTGCCATCAGCTCCCCGCCTCCCACTGCAGACGCGCCACGGCGTCCAGGATCCGGTCGACGCCGGGCAGGTGGTGCCGCTCCAGCATCGGCGGCGGGTAGGGGAGGTCGAACCCGGCCACGCGCAGCACCGGTGCCTCCAGGTGGTGGAAGCAGCGCTCCGTGACACGGGCGGCGATCTCCCCGCCAGGGCCGCCGAACCCGCTCGACTCGTGCACGACGACCGCGCGTCCGGTGCGCCGCACCGACGCGCACACCGTCTCGTCGTCGAACGGCACCAGCGAGCGCAGGTCGACGACCTCCAGCTCCCAGCCCTCGGCCCGCGCAGCCTCGGCGGCTTCGAGGCAGACGGGCACGGACGGGCCGTACGTGATCAGCGTGGCGCTCCTGCCGGTGCGCCGCACCACCGCGCGGCCCACCGGCTCGACGGTCTGCGGGTCGTCCGGGTTCCAGGTGTCCTTCGACCAGTACAGCCGCTTGGGCTCCAGGAAGACGACCGGGTCGTCGGATTCGATGGCGGCCCGCAGCAGCCCGTAGGCGTCGGCGACGGTCGCGGGCGTGACGACATGGAGCCCCGGAGTCGCCATGTAGTACGCCTCGGAGGAGTCGCTGTGGTGCTCCACACCACCGATGCCGCCGCCGTAGGGGATGCGGATGGTGATCGGCAGGGGCATTTTGCCGCGGGTGCGGTTGCGCATCTTCGCGACATGGCTGGCCAGTTGCTCGAACGCCGGGTAGGCGAAGGCGTCGAACTGCATCTCGACCACCGGGCGCAGCCCGTACATGGCCATGCCGACGGCGGCGCCGAGGATGCCGGCCTCGGCCAGCGGGGTGTCCGTGCAGCGGTCCTCGCCGAACTCCTTGGCGAGGCCGTCGGTGATGCGGAAGACCCCGCCGAGGGTGCCGACGTCCTCGCCCATGACGTGCACGGTGGGGTCGGCGGCCATCGCGTCGCGCAGCGCGCGCGTGAGGGCCTGGGCCATGGTGGCCGGCTTGAGTGCGACGGTGGTCATCGGGCCGTACCCTCCTCGGACTCGGCCTGGAGCTCGGCGACCAGCTGGGCGCGCTGTTCGCGCAGTTGCGGGGTCGGCTCCGCGTACACGTGGGCGAACAGGTCCATGGGGTCGAGCGGAGCGTCCTGGTTCATGCGCTCGCGCAGCCGCGCGGCCATCGCCTCGGCGTCCTCGCGGGCGGCGCGGACGCCGTCCTCGTCGAGCAGGCCGCGACCGGTCAGCTCCCGCTCCAGCAACTGGATCGGGTCGTGCTCGCGCCAGGCCTCGACCTCGGCGTCGCCGCGGTAGCGGGTGGCGTCGTCGGCGTTGGTGTGGGCGTCGATGCGGTAGGTCACCGCCTCGATCAGGGTGGGCCCGCCTCCCGCGCGCGCCTGTCGCACGGCGTCGGCGAGCACCTCGTGCACGGCGGCGGCGTCGTTGCCGTCGACCAGGCGGCCCGGCATGCCGTACCCGACGGCCTTGTGGGCCAGGGACGGTGCCGCGGTCTGCTTGGCGAGCGGAACGGAGATCGCGAAGCCGTTGTTCTGCACGAGGAAGACGACGGGGGCCTGCCAGACGGCGGCGAAGTTCAGCGCCTCGTGGAAGTCGCCCTCGCTGGTGCCGCCGTCGCCGATCATCGCCAGCGCGACCACGTCGTCGCCCTTGAGGCGGGCGGCGTGGGCGAGGCCGACGGCGTGCGGCAGCTGGGTGGCCAGTGGCGTCGACAGCGGTGCGACACGGTGCTCGTAGGGGTCGTAGCCGGTGTGCCAGTCGCCGCGCAGCAGCGTCAGGGCCTCGACGGGGTCGACGCCGCGGGCCACGACGGCGAGCGTGTCGCGGTAGCTGGGGAAGAGCCAGTCGCGCTGCTCCAGGGCGAGCGCCGCGGCGACCTCGCAGGCCTCCTGGCCGGTGCTGGAGGGGTAGACCGCCAGGCGGCCCTGCTTGGTCAGGGCGGTGGCCTGCGTGTTGTAACGGCGGCCCAGGACCAGCTGCGCGTACAGACGGCGCAGCAGCTCCGGATCGGCCTTCGCGGCCGCCTCCGTCCCCAGGACGCGGTAGGGCTCCGCGTCGGGCAGCAGCGGCGCGGGGTCGGTACGGGGCTGCCAGGCGGGCGGCGGCGATGGCCGGTACGCGCCCCGCTGCTCCATGACCGTCATGACGGCACCTCCTCGTGGGAGCGGCTACGAGGGGCGCGTCGGCTGTGACGCGCCCCACCTACCGATTGTTCGGTCGTCGGCACATTTTGGCTACAGGCGGGCCCAGGCTGTGGACAAACGGTTCTCCACAACCTGAGATGGACGCACTACGTCCACGAGGGAAAGGCGGGGGGACATGGCACCTGAACAAATGGCCGAGGAGCCGGACGGCGCCGTACCGCCACCGCGTCCGCTGGACGCCATCGACCAGGACATCCTGCGCATGCTCCAGACGGACGGGCGCGCGTCGATACGGTCGGTCGCCGAACAGGTGCACGTCTCGCGTGCCAACGCCTACGCCCGGATCAACCGGCTCATCGAGGACGGCGTCATCCGCGGCTTCGGCGCCCGCGTCGACCACGAACGCGCGGGGCACGGCACATCCGCGTACATCACGCTGAAGATCGTGCAGAACACCTGGCGCACGGTGCGCGAGCAGCTCAGACAGCTGCCCGGCGCCCACCACATCGCGCTGGTCGGCGGCGACTTCGACGTCCTGCTGCTGGTGCACACCCCGGACAACCGGGCGCTGCGTGAGCTGGTCCTCACCCGGCTCCAGGCCATCCCCGAGGTGCTCAGCACGCGCACGCTGCTGGTGTTCGAGGAGGAGGACCTGGAGCCGCAGGGGTGAGGCGGTGCGGGGTCAGTCGTTGCGCAGCCCCGAGAAGACCAGCCGCGTCACCGCGTCGGCCACCTCCCGCTCCCCCATGCCGCGCCCGTCGGGCCGGTACCACTCCACGATCGAGTTGATCATCCCGAAGACGAGCCGGGTCGCCAGCCGCACCTCCACGTCGGCGCGCACGTCCCCCTCCTCGGCCGACGCCCTCAGCAGATCGGCCACCCGGTGGTCGAAGTCGCGGCGCCGCTCCAGCGCCCAGCGCTCGGTCTCGGTGTTGCCGCGCACGCGCAGCAGCAGCGTCACATAGGGCAGTTCGGCGATGAGCACCTCGACCATGCGCCGCACCACGTGCTCCAGGCGTTCGACGGCGCGCCCCGTGCGCGCGTGCTCCTCGTCGAGGATCCCGAACAGCTCGTCCAGAGCCCTGCTGACCGCCCGGCGCAGCAGTTCCTCCTTGCCGGCGACGTGGTGGTAGATCGACGACTTGGAGATGCCGGCCGCCCGGGACAGGTGCTCCATGGAGGTGCCGTCGTAGCCGCGTTCGATGAAGACCTGAACGGCCACGGACAGCAGCGTCTCCGGGGTGTACGTGTCGCGCCTTGCGGTGGTCATGAGGTGCCCTCCCGCTTGTCGGTGGCGTAGGCGTGGCGGTAGAGCGCGAGCGACGGCGCGTAGCGGCCGGACGGATCGCACTCGTGCAGGTTGTCCAGCAGGGACCAGGCCCAGGTGCCGCCGAGCCTGCGGCTCCACTCGAAGGGCCCGAGCGGGTAGTTGACGCCCAGGCGCATCGCGGTGTCGATGTCCTCCTCGGTGGCCACCCCCTTGGCGACGGCGTCGTGCGCCAGATCGATGATCCGGGCGACCGTGCGGGCGACGATCATGCCCGGGACGTCCCCGATGACGCTGACCTGCTTGCCGAGCGCCTGGAACAGGCCGGTGGCCTCGGCGACGGTCCGCGGCGGGGTGTCCTGGGAGGCGGACAGGGCGATCCGCGTGGCCCCGCGGTAGTCGAGGGCGAGATCGAAGTAGACGGCGTCCCGGAACTCCACCGAGGTCTGCCCGTCGGCGAGGACCAGCCGGCCACCGCTCGGCAGCACCAGGCGGGTGCCGTGGTCCTCGTCCTCCTGGCGCACCTGGATGCCCGCCTCCCTGATCAGGGCGAGCAGGTCCGAGGCGGGCCCGAGACCGCCCTCGGCGACCACGTACGCGGGCGGCGCCTCCTGTTCCGCGGTGTGCGGCTCGGGGCGCTCGGCGCCCTCGCGGTAGTCGTACCAGCCCCGGCCGCTCTTCCTGCCGTGCCGGCCGGACTCGACCAGACGGCGCTGGGCCAGCGAGGGGGTGAAGCGCACGTCATGGAAGAACGACCGCCACACCGAGTGGGTGACCGACTCGTTGACGTCCTGCCCGATGAGGTCGGTCAGTTCGAAGGCGCCCATCCGGAAGCCGCCCGACTCGCGCAGGACCGCGTCGATGGTGGCGGGGTCGGCGCCCTGGGACTCGTACACCGCGAAGGCCTCGGCGTAGAAGGGCCGGGCGATGCGGTTGACGATGAAGCCGGGGGTGTCCGCGCAGGCCACGGGGGTCTTGCCCCAGGCGCGGGCCGTCTCGTACGCGCGCGTGGCCGACGTGACGTCGGTGGCGAACCCGGAGACCACCTCGACCAGCGGCATCAGCGGGGCCGGGTTGAAGAAGTGCAGGCCCACGAGGCGGCCCGGGACGCGCAGCGCGCCGCCGACGGCCGTCACGGACAGGGAGGAAGTGTTGGTGGCGAGCAGGCAGTCGTCGCCGACGACGTCCTCCAGTTCCTTCAGCAGTTCCTGCTTGACGTCGAGCCGCTCCAGGACGGCCTCGACGACCAGCGTGCAGTCGGCGAGTTCGGTCAGGCCGTCGGCGGCCAGGAGCCGGGCGCGGGCCGCGTCCCGCTCGGCGCCGGTCAGCCGGTCCTTCTCGACGAGCCGGTCGAGCCGGGCGCCGATCGCGGCGGCCGCCTCGCGGGCCCGCCCTGGCACGGCGTCGTACAGGCGTACGGTGTGGCCCGCGACCAGCGCGACCTGGGCTATGCCCTGGCCCATGGTGCCGGTGCCGACGACGGCCACCGGACTGCTGAGGTCGAGTGCTGTCATGTGCGCGATCCTCCCGCACGGCGCTGTCCACGGATGCGGCGGACCCCTTGTACCGACCGATCGTTCGGTTACTCTAACTCTGACCGCCTGTTCCTGCCCATGGCCGTGACCATGGAGATGCCAGATCACGGGCTCGACGAGGAGCTCTTGAGACGAGGAGTTGGTCCCGCATGGCCGCCGAACTGACCGCACACGAGCTGATCGCCAGGCATCGGCCCACCCTGGACCAGGCGCTGGAGGCAATCCGCACCCGCGCGTACTGGTCGCCCCACCCCGAGCACCCGAAGGCCTACGGGGAGAACGGCAGCCTCGACGCGGCCGCCGGCAAGGCCGCCTTCGACGCCGTCCTGGGCACCCGCCTCGACCTCGGCCAGCCCGGCACGGACGACTGGGTGGGCGGCGAGGTCTCGCCGTACGGCATCGAACTGGGCGTGAGCTACCCGCACGCGGACATCGACGTGCTGCTGCCCGCCATGAAGGCCGGCCAGCGGGCGTGGCGGGACGCGGGCGCGGAGGCGCGCGCCGTGGTGTGCCTGGAGATCCTCAAGCGGATCAGCGACCGGACGCACGAGTTCGCGCACGCGGTCATGCACACCTCCGGCCAGGCCTTCATGATGGCGTTCCAGGCGGGCGGCCCGCACGCCCAGGACCGCGGCCTGGAGGCGGTGGCGTACGCGTACGTGGAGCAGGTGCGCACCCCCGACACCGCCGAGTGGACCAAGCCGCAGGGCAAGCGCGACCCGCTCGCCCTCACCAAGCGGTTCACCGCCGTCCCGCGCGGGATCGCGCTGGTCGTCGGCTGCAACACCTTCCCGACCTGGAACGGCTTCCCTGGTCTGTTCGCCTCCCTCGCCACCGGCAACGCCGTCCTGGTCAAGCCGCACCCGCGCGCGGTGCTGCCGCTCGCGCTCACGGTGAAGACCGCCCGCGAGGTGCTCGCCGAGGCAGGCTTCGACCCGAACCTGATCGCGCTCGCCGCCGAACGTCCCGGCGAGGGCATCGCCAAGACGCTGGCCACCCGCCCCGAGATCAGGATCATCGACTACACGGGCTCGACGTCGTTCGGCGACTGGCTGGAGGCCAACGCCCGCCAGGCGCAGGTCTACACGGAGAAGGCCGGCGTCAACACGGTGCTCGTGGAGTCCACCGGGAACTACAAGGGGATGCTCGCCAACCTGGCCTTCTCGCTGTCCCTCTACAGCGGCCAGATGTGCACCACCCCGCAGAACCTGCTGATCCCCCGCGACGGCATCCGCACCGACGAGGGCCCCAAGTCCTTCGACGAGGTGGCGGCCGACCTCGCCAAGGCCGTGGACGGCCTCCTCGGCGACGACGCCCGCGCCAACGCGCTGCTCGGCGCGATCGTCAACCCGGACGTCAAGGCCCGTCTGGAGGCCGCCGCGGGCCTCGGCGAGGTCGCTCTCGCCTCCCGCGAGATCACCAACCCGGACTTCCCCGGCGCGGTCGTCCGCTCGCCGGTGATCGTGAAGCTGGACGGCGCCAAGCCGGACGCCGAGACCGCCTACATGAACGAGTGCTTCGGCCCCGTCTCCTTCGCCGTCGCCGTCGACTCGGCCGCCGACGCGGTGGAGCTGCTGCGCCGCACGATCCGCGACAAGGGTGCGATGACGGTCGGCGCGTACACGACGGACGAGGAGGTCGAGCAGGCGGTGCAGGAGGTGTGTCTGGAGGAGGCCGCCCAGCTGTCGCTGAACCTCACCGGCGGGGTGTACGTCAACCAGACCGCCGCCTTCTCCGACTTCCACGGCTCCGGCGGCAACCCGGCGGCCAACGCGGCCCTCACCGACGGCGCGTTCGTCGCCAACCGCTTCCGCGTGGTGGAGGTCCGCCGGGAGGCGTAGGTCTTTCAGGACGCGGGTGCGCCCCCGGTGGCGCTCCAGTGGTACAGCGTCATCGCCACACTGGTGGCGAGGTTGTAACTGGAGACCTGGGGGCGCATCGGCAGCGCCACCAGATGGTCGGTGCGCGCGCGCAGCTCGGCGGACAGGCCGCTGCGCTCGGAGCCGAAGGCGAGCACGGCGTCGTCGGGCAGCTTCACCCCGCGGATGTCCTCGCCTTCCGGGTCGAGCGCGAACAGCGGCCCGCGGGGCAGCTCGTCGACGTCCAGCCGCTCCACGGCGGTCGCGAAGTGCAGTCCCGCCCCGCCGCGCACCACCGTCGGGTGCCAGGGGTCCAGGGTGCCCGTGGTGACCACTCCGGTCGCCCCGAAACCGGCGGCCAGGCGGATCACCGCCCCCGCGTTGCCCAGGTTGCGCGGCTGGTCCAGGACGACGACCGGCGCGCTGCGGGGCGAGCGCGCCAGCGCCCGCAGATTGGCCTGGCGGGAGGGCCGTACGGCGAGCGCCGCCACGGCGGTGGGATGCGGGCGCGGCACGAGGGAGGCGTACGTCTCCCGCGGCACCTCGTTCAGCAGGGCGTCCAGCGTGTCCCGTACATCGGGGGCCAGCTCGTCGGCGAGGGCGAGCGCCGCGTGCCGGTCGGCGGTGACGGCCACCGGCACCTCGGCCCCGAAGCGCAGGGCGTGCTTGAGGGCGTGGAAGCCGTCGAGCAGCACGGAGTCGCCGGCCAGCCGGTGCCAGGCGCGTACGGGGTCGCTCATGCCGGGAAGCCTACGCGGGCGGGCCCGGCTTCCTCCGGGGAGCGCGGGTCCTTCTCCTGGGACCGGTCACCGCCCCGCCGCAGTCGCGCACGCGCGCGTGCCGCGAGGCCGCCCAGGCGGCGCAGGAAGGGCGTCGGCAGGAACACCGAGTCCGCCGCGATCATCGCCAGCGAGAAGAACGGCAGCCCCAGCACGACCGCGATCACGGCGTGCTCGGCCATCATGACCGCCAGCAGGACGTTCTTCACCCGCCGGTTGAACAGCGTGAACGGGAACGCGACCTGCGCCATCACCGTCCCGTAGGTCACCAGCATCACCATCGTGCCGCTGGCGGACAGCAGACCGGCCAGGGCCGGCCAGGGCGAGAAGTAGTCCAGGTGGAGCGGGTAGTAGACGGCGGTGCCGTCCTGCCAGCGCGACCCCTGGACCTTGTACCAGCCGGCCGTGGCGTAGATCAGGCAGGCCTCGGCCATGATCACGAGCAGGGCGCCGTTGTGGACGATGTCGGCGACGACGTTCAGCAGCATCCGCGGCTGCGTCGAGCGCGTCCGGCGCCCGGCCGCCCACCACAGGGCCAGGCCCAGCCAGACCGTCCACAGGAGGACGGGCACGAACACCTCGCCCTGCATCCGGCCCGCCGCGGTGATCACGACCAGGAACAGCCCCAGCACGCTCCACAGGGCGGGACCGGCCCGGTCGGGGACCCGCTCCCCGCGCGCGTGTGCCGCCCGTACCCGCGCGGCCCGGCGCGCGTCGAGCGACCAGACCTGGCCGCAGCGGGTGAACACCAGGTACAGCGACATCAGGTGCAGCACGTTGTCACCGCCGTCGCCCACGAAGACGCTGCGGTTCTGCAGGGAGAGCACGCCGACCATGAAGAGCACGGACGTGGTGCGGGTGCGCCAGCCCAGCGCGAGCAGCAGGCTCGCCAGCACGGCCAGGGCGTAGCACGTCTCGAACCAGAGGTCGCCGCGGAACCACAGCAGGGCGGTGAAGGCGCCGTTGTCCGAGGTCAGCTGCTGGGCCAGGTTCCAGCTCCACGGGCCGTCGGGGCCGTAGAGCTCGTGGCGGTGGGGGAACTCGCGCAGCAGGAACAGCAGCCAGGTCAGCGAGAAGCCGATGCGTATGACGGCGGTCTGGTAGGGCCCGAGGGCCGCCTCGGTGACCCTTGCGATCCCGCGCGAGACCGAGAGCGCGAGGCGGTTCACCGTACGCCTCCCCGGGTCTCGCCGGCCGGCACCGTCCACCACTGCAGCGAACGGTAGGCCGGCTTGCCTGTCGCCTTCTCGTTGCTCCACGGGGGCGGGGGCACGTTGCTGGTGCGGCTGCGGATCTGGACGCGTTCGAGGACGCCGCCCGCGCCGGCCGCGTCCCCGCGTTCCAGACGCAGCACCGCGATACGGCGCAGGTACTGCTCGGCCAGGGTGCCGCGCAGGCCCACCGCCCGGTTGTCGGCGTCGTGGGCGGCGCCGTAGAAGTCCCAGGCGCGGCGCAGTTCGTTCTGCTGGGTGTGGCTGGGCAGCAGATTGCCCTCGATGGCCCGGCCGTCCTCGGCGGACAGGTCGTACCAGCCGGTGGTACGGGTGCCGCCGTCCGCCGTGCGGACCTCCGCGCGCACCTGGACGGCGACGTTCTGCTGGAGCGGGTTCGGCGCGAACAGCTTCCAGTTCTGCTCGAACTCCGGGTAGACCCACCCGTCGACGGCCTCGGCGTGCTCCCTGTTCACCGTGTTCGACGGCGTGACGTGCAGGAACACCATCCCGAGATGCACACACACCACGACGGCGACCACCGCGAGCACCAGCACCGCACCCATCTGATACGGCAGGGACAAGGCGGCGACACCACCGCGAGACGCCGACCCGCCGGGCGCGGGGGCGGAGGCAGGTACGGGGTCTGGAGCGGTGCCAGGACCAGGAACGGCGCCGGGGGCGGGGGCGGATATGGAGGCGGGAGCGGGGCTGGAGTCGGGAACCGGAACTGCGGTCGGGCCGCGACCACGAGCGGGACCGGTGCCAGGACCAGGAACGGCGCCGGGGGCTGAGCGGGGAGCAGGAACCGAGACGGGCGCGGGGGCCGGGGCGTTCTCGTCCGGCCTGTCGGCGGTGCCGGCGTTCTCGTCCGGGCCGGCAGCGGACGGCGGCCCGTCAGCAGAACCGACGGAGGTCCGGGAGCCCTCGTCCGGCCGGGCGCCCGGGCGGCTGGGGGCACGTGAGGCGGTCGAGTCGTCGTCGTGCGCGTTCATCCCGCCCCGTTTCCGATCCCGGTCCGTCCTCCGGCCGCCACTCGGCCGCGGGGCGCCGTACCGCCCGCGCGCACCGCTTCCCGGCGCCGCACCGGAACGGTACTCAGGGCCGCCCTCCGGGCACACCCCCGGGGCGTACCGGGCGCCGCGCAGGACTGAGCCGGCAGTCGTCCGGCGGAGGGGGCCACCCTACGGCGGTCCGCCGCAACATGGAATCGGCCGGGCACACGGGATCAGCCGGCCGTCCGGCCGCGCCCATCCACCCAAGCCCACCGCACTTCTGACGCCCCGTAAGGCACAGATTCGGTACTGGGGAGTACAGGACCCCGCCCCGGTGTCACACCACCTGGCCGGGCCGCCCCTCGTCGGTCACGACGGGCCGCCCCGAGGCGGCCCACACCTGCATGCCGCCGTCGACGTTCACCGCGTCGACGCCCTGCTGGACCAGGTACATCGCGACCTGCGCCGACCGCCCGCCGGAGCGGCAGATCACATGGACCCGCCCGTCCTGGGGCGCCGCCCCGGTCAGTTCGCCGTACCGGGCCACGAACTCGCTGAGGGGAATGTGCAGCGCCCCCTCGGCGTGACCCGCCCGCCACTCGTCGTCCTCGCGGACGTCCAGCAGGAAGTCGCCGTCCTCGAGGTCCTGGACCTCGACCGTGGGCACACCAGCTCCGAAATGCATGAGTCGACGCTACCCGAAGCGCACCGGCGGGTTCCGGCCCGGACCGGCACGGATCCGGCACCCGGCCAGTCACGGGTGACGCAGGTCACGCGGGGGCAGGCAGCTCACACGGGGAGGGTCACGCGAGTCACGCGCGTCACTCCTGGCTCAGCAGCTCGGCCAGTTCCGCCTCGCGCTCCGCGACCTCCTTGCGCAGCTGCTCGGCGATCTCGTCGAGGAGGCCGTCGGGATCGTCGGGGGCCAGCCGGAGCATCCCGGCGATCGCGCCGTCCTCCAGCCCCTTGGCGACCACCGTGAGCAGTTCCTTGCGCCGGGCCAGCCATTCGAGGCGGGCGTAGAGCTCCTCGCTGCGGCTCGGCCCCTGCTCCTTGGGCTTCGGGCCCGCCGCCCACTCCGCGCCCAGCTCCCGCAGCTGGTCCTCGTCGCCGCGCGCGTAGGCGGCGTTGACCCGGGTGAGGAAGTCCTCGCGCCGCTTGCGCTCGTCGTCCTCCTGCGCCAGGTCGGGGTGGGCCTTGCGGGCCAGCTCGCGGTACAGGCGGCGGGCCTCCTCGCTGGGGCGCACCCGCTGCGGGGGCCGCACGGGCTCGTCGGTGAGCATCGCGACGGCCTCCGGGTACAGACCGTTGGAGTCCATCCAGCCGTTCAGCAGCTCCACGACCCCGGGGATCGGCTGCAGATCGGCGCGCGCCTCCCGCGCCTTGCGCAGGTCCTCGGGGTCACCGGTGCGCGCGGCCCTCGCCTCGGCCGTCAGCGCCTTCAGCTCCTCCAGCCGGGCGTAGAGCGGTCCGAGTTTCTGCTCGTGCAGCCGGGCGAAGTTCTCGACCTCCACCCGGAAGGTCTCCACCGCGATCTCGTAGTCGATGAGCGCCTGTTCGGCGGCCCGTACGGCCCGCTCCAACCGCTCCTCGGGCCGCGCAGAGGCGCCCTCGGACGTCGCCCGGTCCGCCCCGGCGACGTCACCCTGTTCAGCTTCCGGGGTCGTCACCCGACCAGACTAGCGCCGCACGGGCCGGGCCCCGCCCACCGCCGCGACGACCGTGGCCCGGCTCCAACGCCCTCTGTCCGCCGGGCCGCCCACAACGCCGGACAGGGAGGCGCAACGACATCTCCCCGGGCACGAACGGCGCGATTGCCGTCGGCGGCGGCCGCACCGGAGAAGGCCCCTCTGTTTCGAGCCGAACTCATTGCTGCGCACGACCCTGGTGACACCCGGCACCCCGGCACCCCGGCCGACCGTCAGTGGCCATGTCTTCGGCCACATCTGCGTCCCGCTGTCCGGCATCCCGCTCGACTAACTGGCAGGCCGACGACGCCGGCGCCCACGACATGGGCGGATACGCCTTATGGGGCCACCAGTTCACGGACTCCGCCGGCGCGTACACGCCGAGCAAGATCGTGCCGGGCCGCCATCCCGGCCGCACCCGGCACCTCCACGTCAACGCAGGGGCGCCCGGCCGTCCGGCACTCACCACCCAGCCGCACTTCCCCGGCGAGCCGTGCAACGGCACCGACGCCCTCTTCGCCCCGGCCCTGCTGACGAACGTCCGCGGACGGCGCACAACAGGTCCCCGTGCGTGAGATACCTCACGCTGCGGGGTCCGTTGTCCGTCGGCCGAGTTGTGCGATGGCCCACACTTGCCGGCACAACGAGAAACGGGCCCCCACCGTGACTTCCGTCACTGGCGGAGACCCGTTTCATCGGTATCTCATGGTGCGCGAGGGGGGAGTTGAACCCCCACGCCCTTGCGGGCACTGGAACCTGAATCCAGCGCGTCTGCCTATTCCGCCACCCGCGCATTGGGTGTGTCCTCCGGCTCCGTCCCCTGGGGGCTGGCGCCTTCCGACATGCAGAACATTAGCACGCCCCGAAGGGTGGATTCACATCGCTTTCCCAGGGCAGGGGCCCAGCCCCGGCCGACCGCGTCCGCCCGCCGACGCAGGCCTCCGGCCCCGGGCCGCGCCGCCCGGACGGAGTCCCCTTCCGTCTCGGAGCGCGCCCGTTCACGTATCAACCTCGTACCGGTCACGCCCGTCTGCCCAGGAGCCGGACGAGGACCACAGTCGGGTGCGGGACACTGGTCTGCGACCCCCTCTACGATCCTGGGCAGAAGTACCGAGCGACACCGGGCACGCGACAGGCGTCGACACCCGTCGACAGGGCCGACAGGGGGAACCAGCCGATTCACCGGCGCGTGGATACGATCAGTAAGCAGTACCAGGCAAGCAATACGCGGCACGACGGCACGACCCGCAGCGACGGCAACGATGGAGGAGGTGCCCCATGGGAGTCCTGAAGAAGTTCGAGCAGCGTCTCGAAGGTCTGGTCAACGGCACCTTCGCCAAGGTCTTCAAGTCCGAGGTCCAGCCCGTGGAGATCGCGGGTGCGCTCCAGCGCGAGTGCGACAACAACGCGACCATCTGGAACCGCGACCGCACCGTCGTACCCAACGACTTCATCGTGGAGCTCAGCGCGCCCGACTACGAGCGTCTGAGCCCCTACTCCGGCCAGCTCGGCGACGAGCTCGCCGGCATGGTGCGCGACTACGCGAAGCAGCAGCGCTACACCTTCATGGGGCCGATCAAGGTCCACCTGGAGAAGGCGGAGGACCTGGACACCGGCCTGTACCGGGTGCGCAGCCGTACGCTCGCCTCCTCCAGCAGCCAGCAGGCGCCCCAGGCACCCCCGGCCGGCCCGGGCGGGTACGGCTACCCGCCCGCGGCCGGCCCCTCGGCAGCGCCGCCCATGCCGTCCGCTCCACCGCCCGGCGCCCGCCCCGGCGGCTACGGCTACCCGCCGCCCGCCGCCCAGCGGCCCGCGCCCGCCCCGGCGAGCGGCGGCCGCACCCGCTACTGGATCGAGATCAACGGCACCCGCCACCAGATCTCCCGCCCGACACTCGTGCTCGGCCGCAGCACCGAGGCCGACGTGCGGATCGACGACCCCGGCGTCTCCCGCCGGCACTGCGAGATCCGGACCGGAACGCCCTCGACGATCCAGGATCTCGGGTCCACCAACGGCATCGTGGTGGACGGGCAGCACACCACCCGCGCTACGCTCCGCGACGGCTCGCGGATCGTCGTGGGCAGCACCACCATCATTTACCGGCAAGCCGAAGGGTGAAGCGGGGGCAATGTCAGAGCTGACCCTCACGGTCATGCGGCTGGGTTTCCTGGCCGTACTGTGGCTGTTCGTGATCGTGGCCGTGCAGGTCATCCGCAGCGACCTGTTCGGTACGCGCGTCACCCAGCGGGGGGCCCGCAGGGAGACGGCCCGGCCGCAGCAGGCCGCGCGCCAGACGGCGCCGCCGCCGCAGCGCGGTCAGCAGGGCGGTGGCCGCCAGCGGCGCAACGCCCCCACCAAACTCGTGGTGACCGAGGGCATCCTCACCGGCACCACCGTCGCGCTGCAGGGCCAGACCATCACCCTGGGCCGTGCGCACGACTCCACGATCGTGCTGGACGACGACTACGCCTCCAGCCGCCATGCCAGGATCTACCCGGACCGCGACGGCCAGTGGATCGTCGAGGACCTCGGATCCACCAACGGCACATACCTGGACCGGACCCGGCTGACGACCCCCACACCGATGCCGCTGGGCGCGCCGATCCGCATCGGCAAGACCGTCATCGAGCTGCGGAAGTAGTACGACTAATGAGCGAGCGGAGCGAGCACGCAACGGCGGCCGGCACCCCGGGCCCCGGCGCGCTCCCGACCGGAGGGTGGGCACCGTGCGGATGTACCCGGAGCCGACGGGCGAGGTGCGCATGAGTCTGTCACTGCGCTTCGCCGCCGGATCGCACAAAGGCATGATCCGCGAGGGCAACGAGGATTCCGGTTACGCCGGTCCTCGCCTGCTCGCGATCGCCGACGGAATGGGCGGCCAGGCCGCCGGCGAGGTCGCCTCCTCCGAGGTGATCTCCACCATCGTCGCCCTCGACGACGACATCCCCGGCTCCGACATCCTCACCTCGCTCGGCACCGCCGTACAGCGCGCCAACGACCAGTTGCGCGCCATGGTCGAGGAGGACCCGCAGCTGGAGGGCATGGGCACCACGCTCACCGCCCTGCTGTGGACGGGCCAGCGACTCGGCCTGGTGCACGTCGGCGACTCGCGCGCCTACCTGCTGCGCGACGGCGTGCTGACCCAGATCACCCAGGACCACACCTGGGTGCAGCGCCTCGTCGACGAGGGGCGCATCACCGAGGAAGAGGCCAGCACCCACCCGCAGCGCGCCCTGCTCATGCGCGCCCTCGGCAGCGGCGAACACGTCGAGCCCGACCTGTCCATCCGCGAGGTGCGCGCCGGCGACCGCTACCTGATCTGCTCCGACGGCCTCAGCGGCGTCGTCTCCCACCAGACGATGGAGGAGACCCTCGCCGGCTACCAGGGCCCGCAGGAGACCGTGCAGGAGCTGATCCAGTTCGCGCTGCGCGGCGGCGGCCCCGACAACATCACCGTCATCGTCGCCGACGTCCTGGACCTGGACACCGGCGACACCCTCGCCGGACAGCTGTCCGACACCCCGGTCGTGGTCGGCGCGGTCGCCGAGAACCAGCACCACCTGCACGACAACGGGATCATGCAGACCCCGGCCGGACGCGCCTCCGGCCTCGGCCGCCAGGTGCCCGGACAGGGCGGCGGTGGCGGCGAGTTCGGCCCGCCCGGATCCGGGGACACCGCCGGTTACGCCCCCGCGGCCGGCTTCGGCGACTACGGCGACGAGGACTTCGTCAAGCCCCGCAAGAGCCGCAGGTGGCTCAAGCGTTCCTTCTACAGCGCGCTCACGCTCGCCGTGCTCGGCGGCGGCCTCTACGGCGGCTACCGCTGGACGCAGACGCAGTACTTCGTCGGCGCCAACGAGGAGCACGTCGCGCTGTACCGGGGCATCAGCCAGGACCTGGCCTGGCTGAAGCTGTCGAAGATCCACACGGACCACCCCGAGATCGAACTCAAGTACCTGCCGCCCTACCAGCAGCAGCAGGTCAGGGCGACGATCACCGAGGGCGGTCTGAAGAACGCCCAGAAGAAGGTCGACGAGCTGTCCGTGCAGGCCTCCGCGTGCAAGAAGGAGGCCCAGCGCCGCACCGCCGAGGACAAGAACGGCGCCAAGACGGGCCAGGGCCAGGCCGGCGGCACCACGGGCACCAGCGCCGCCACGGGAACCAGCGCGGCCGCGGGAACCACCCGCACCGCCTTCACGTCCAAGGCGACGCCGACGCCGAACCCGTCGACAGCCACGTCCCCGTCCTCCCCGTCCACGTCCGCCACCGCGTCCACTCCCAGCCCCGGCCCCACTCTCTCGGAGGAAGAGCAGAAGGTCGTCTCGCTGTGCGGTAAGCAGTAGGCAAGCCGTGAGAGGCCCTGTCACACGATGAGCAGCACTACCAACCCGTCGACGCACCACACGTCCACGATCGGCGCGATCGGCGCGCCCAGCCGCCGCAACACCGAGCTGGCGCTGCTGGTCTTCGCGGTCGCCATCCCGGTG
The DNA here is from genome assembly GCF_053598035.1 of Streptomyces sp. NPDC001204. Taxonomy (NCBI): domain Bacteria; kingdom Bacillati; phylum Actinomycetota; class Actinomycetes; order Kitasatosporales; family Streptomycetaceae; genus Streptomyces; species Streptomyces sp. NPDC001204. The sequence continues at coordinate 99,624 of NZ_JBSFJL010000012.1, forward strand.
TTCGCCTACGCCAACGTGGGCCTGGCCATCAACAGCCAGGTGCCCGCGGGCCTGCTGAGCTACGGCCTGGGCCTCGGTCTGCTGGCCGGCGTCGCACACCTCGTCGTCCGCAAGTTCGCCCCGTACGCGGACCCGCTGCTGCTGCCGCTGGCCACGCTGCTGAACGGGCTCGGACTGGTCGTCATCTGGCGGCTGGACCAGTCGAAACTGCTCCAGGCCATCAACCAGGCGGGAACGGCCGCGCCACGGCAGCTGATGTACACGGCCCTGGGCATCGCCCTGTTCGTGGTGGTGCTGATCTTCCTCAAGGACCACCGGGCCCTTCAGCGCTACACCTACATCTCCATGGTCGGCGCGCTGATCCTGCTGCTGCTGCCGCTCGTGCCGGGCCTCGGCGCCAACATCTACGGCGCCAAGATCTGGATCTCGGTCGCCGGATTCTCCATCCAGCCCGGTGAGTTCGCCAAGATCGTGCTCGCCATCTTCTTCGCCGGCTACCTCATGGTGAAGCGGGACGCACTCGCCCTGGCCAGCCGCCGCTTCATGGGCCTGTACCTGCCCCGCGGCCGCGACCTCGGACCGATCCTGGTCGTCTGGGTGATCTCGATCCTCATCCTGGTCTTCGAGACCGACCTCGGCACCTCGCTGCTGTTCTTCGGCATGTTCGTCGTCATGCTGTACGTCGCCACCGAGCGGACCAGCTGGATCGTCTTCGGTCTGCTGATGTCCGCCGCCGGCGCCGTCGGCGTGGCCAGCTTCGAGCCGCACGTCCAGCAGCGCGTCCAGGCCTGGCTCGACCCGATGAAGGAGTACAAGCTCAGCCAGGCCGGCTCCATCGGCCACTCCGAGCAGTCGATGGAAGCGCTGTGGGCGTTCGGCTCCGGCGGCACCCTCGGCTCCGGCCTCGGCCAGGGCCACTCCGACCTCATCAAGTTCGCCGCCAACTCCGACTTCATCCTCGCCACCTTCGGCGAGGAGCTGGGCCTGGCCGGCATCATGGCGATCCTGCTGGTCTACGGCCTGATCGTGGAACGCGGCGTGCGCACCGCGCTGGCCGCCCGCGACCCCTTCGGCAAGCTGCTCGCCATCGGCCTCTCCGGCGCCTTCGCGCTTCAGGTCTTCGTCGTGTCCGGCGGCGTGATGGGCCTCATCCCGCTCACCGGTATGACGATGCCATTCCTGGCGTACGGCGGTTCCTCCGTGATCGCCAACTGGGCCCTGATCGGCATCCTGATCCGGATCAGCGACACCGCCCGCAGACCCGCGCCCGCGCCCGCCTCCAACCCCGACGCCGAGATGACCCAGGTGGTCCGCCCGTGAACAAGCCCCTGCGCCGAATCGCGATCTTCTGCGGCCTCCTCGTCCTCACGCTGCTCATCCGCGACAACTGGATCCAGTACGTCAAGGCCGACACCCTCAAGGACGACAAGCACAACCGCCGCGTCACCATCGCGCGTTACGCCACCCCACGCGGCGACATCATCGTCGGCGGCAACCCGGTCACCGGGTCGGTCGAGACCAAGAGCAACGGACTCAACGACCTCAAGTACAAGCGCACCTACAAGGACGGCCCGATGTGGGCGCCCGTGACCGGGTTCACCTCCCAGGCCTACGGCGCCACACAGCTGGAGAGCATCGAGGACGGCATCCTCACCGGAAACGACGACCGGCTGTTCTTCCGCAACACCCTGGACATGATCACGGGCAAGCCCAAGCAGGGCGGCAACGTGGTCACCACGCTCAACGCGGACGCGCAGAAGGCGGCCTTCAACGGCCTGAAGAAGGTCGGCGGCAAGGGCGCGGCGGTGGCCCTGGACCCCTCCACGGGCAAGATCCTCGCCCTGGCGTCCTACCCGTCCTACGACCCGTCGTCGTTCGCCGGCACCTCCGACGCGGACGCCAAGGCCTGGAACAAGCTCCAGAAGACTTCCGACCCCAACGACCCGATGCTGAACCGGGCACTGCGCGAGACCTACCCGCCGGGCTCCACCTTCAAGGTGGTCACCGCGGCCGCCGCGCTGGAGAACGGGCTGTACAAGTCGGCGGACGAACGCACCGACTCGCCGCTGCCGTGGACCATGCCCGGCACCACCACCGAGCTGCCGAACGAGGGCAACATCCCCTGTAAGGACGCCACCATGCGCGAGGCGCTGCGGTGGTCCTGCAACACCGTCTTCGGCAAGATCGGCGCGGACCTCGGCAACGACAAGATGCTCGAGGAGGCGAAGAAGTTCGGCTTCGACAGCGAGCAGTTCACGCCGGTGCGCGCCAACGCCTCGGTGTTCTCCAAGGACATGAACAAGTCGCAGACCGCGCTGTCCTCCATCGGCCAGTTCAACACCGCCGCCACCCCGCTCCAGATGGCCATGGTCGCCTCCGCCGTCGCCAACGACGGCAAGCTGATGAAGCCGTACATGGTCGACAAGCTCCAGTCTCCCGGCGTGGACACCCTGGAGCAGACCCAGCCGCAGGAGCTGAGCCGGCCGCTCAGCTCGCAGAACGCCCAGATCCTGCAGTCGATGATGGAGACCGTCGTCAAGGACGGCACGGGCAAGAACGCGCAGATCAACGACGTCACGGTGGGCGGCAAGACCGGTACCGCCCAGCACGGCGTCGACAACAGCGAGAAGCCCTACGCCTGGTTCATCTCCTACGCCAAGCTCGCCGACGGCAGCTCGCCGGTCGCCGTGGCGGTGGTGGTCGAGGACAACAACGCCAACCGCGACGACATCTCCGGTGGCGGCCTCGCGGCGCCCATCGCGAAGAACGTCATGGAGGCGGTCATCAACTCCAGGCAGTGAGCCCTGTCACGCCCCCTTCACATCGGTGCACGTTGCGATACCGGTCCTGTATCGGGTGACGGGCTTGGCCAGGTCACACAGAGCGAGCCGGGTACGGTAGGCCCGGACAGCAGCCTCCGGCGGCACATGCGGTGCCGGTCGGGACCGACGGAGAGGGCTGGTAGGTAGCTATGGAAGAGCCGCGTCGCCTCGGCGGCCGGTACGAGCTGGGCCATGTGCTCGGCCGTGGTGGCATGGCGGAGGTGTACCTCGCGCATGACACCCGGCTGGGACGCACCGTGGCGGTGAAGACGCTGCGCGCCGACCTGGCGCGCGACCCTTCCTTCCAGGCCCGGTTCCGCCGGGAGGCCCAGTCGGCCGCCTCGCTCAACCATCCCGCGATCGTCGCGGTCTACGACACGGGCGAGGACTACATCGACGGGGTCTCGATCCCGTACATCGTGATGGAGTACGTCGACGGCTCCACGCTCCGTGAACTGCTGCACAGCGGCCGCAAGCTGCTGCCCGAGCGGTCGATGGAGATGACCATCGGCATCCTCCAGGGCCTGGAGTACGCCCACCGCAGCGGCATCGTCCACCGCGACATCAAGCCGGCCAACGTCATGCTGACCCGCAACGGCCAGGTCAAGGTCATGGACTTCGGCATCGCCCGCGCCATGGGCGACTCCGGCATGACCATGACCCAGACCGCGGCCGTCATCGGCACCGCCCAGTACCTGTCTCCCGAGCAGGCCAAAGGCGAGCAGGTCGACGCGCGCTCGGACCTGTACTCGACGGGTTGCCTGCTCTACGAGCTGCTGACGGTCCGCCCGCCCTTCGTGGGCGACTCCCCGGTCGCGGTGGCCTACCAGCACGTCCGCGAGGAGGCGCAGCCGCCGAGCGTCTTCGACCCCGAGATCACGCCCGAGATGGACGCGATCGTGATGCGGGCACTGGTCAAGGACCCCGACTACCGCTACCAGTCCGCCGACGAGATGCGCGCCGACATCGAGGCCTGCCTCGACGGCCAGCCGGTCGCGGCCACGGCGGCCATGGGCTCCGTCGGCTACGGCGCCTACCCCGACGACCAGCCGACCACCGCGCTGCGACCCGACGCCGGCCCCGCGGCCGCGACGACGATGCTGCCGCCCATGAACCCGGACGACGGCGGCTTCGGCTACGACGACCGCCCCGACCGGCGCCGTCAGAAGAAGTCCAACACCTCGACGATCCTGCTGATCGTCGCCGGCCTCCTGGTCCTCGTCGGCGCGATCTTCATCGGCATGTACGCCTTCGGCGGGAAGGGCGCCAACAACGACATGGTGCCCGTGCCCAACTTCGTCGGCCAAACGAAGGTCGCCGCCGAGAAAATGGCCGAGAACGGCAGCGTCGCGGTGGCCTTCACCCAGGACACCTGCGAGGACCAGCCCAAGGGCAAGGTCTGCTCGCAGGACCCCAAGGACGGCAAGGTCAAGAAGGGCGACACGGTCAACCTGGTGCTGTCCACCGGGGCGCCGAAGGTGACGGTTCCCGATGTCCGCGGCGTGACCTTCGAAAAGGCTCAGTCCCAACTGAAGGAGAAGGGCTTCACGGTCGAGAAGAAGACCCAGGAGTCCGACCAGACCCCCGACGTGGTCATCAGCCAGGACCCCGAGGGCGACACGGAGCTGGAGAAGGGCTCCACCATCACCCTCACGGTCGCCAAGCCGGTCGCGAAGTCGACGGTCCCCGATGTCACCAACGCGACCTGCGACGACGCCCTGGCCCGGATGCGGGAGAACAACCTCCAGGGCGAGTGCGTCGACAACCCCGTGAACGACCCCAATCAGGACAACAAGGTCATCTCGACCGTTCCGGGCCCCAATCAGTCGGTCGACAAGAACTCCAAGGTGACCATCAACATCGGCAGGCTCCAGCAGGAGAAGAAGCGGGTGCCGAAGGTCCAAGGCATGCGTCTGGGGGACGCCAAGCAGGTTCTGGCGCAGAACGGCTTCACCAACATCCAGTTCGCTGAGGGAAGCAGCCAGGACGACAACGCGTTTGTCGTCAAGCAGGACCCGAACGAGGGCCAAGAGGTCGACGACCCCAACACGCCGATCACGCTGACGACCTTCGGCGGCGGCGGCAACAACGGCAACGGGAACGGCAACGGCGGCTTCTTCGGCGGCTGACCACCGACCCCTGACGCGCAGAGCCCCGGTCCCCCTCGCAGGAGGGGAACCGGGGCTCCGTCGTACCGGTCACCTCACCGCAGTTCCTTCGGCGGAGTCCGCTTGGCGTCCACCTTTTCCGTGCGGACCAGTTCGCCCCAGACCACGTAGCGGTAGCGGGAGGTGTACACCGGTGTGCAGGTCGTCAGGGTGATGTAGTGGCCGGGCTTCTTGACGCCCGACTCCTTGGGGACCGAGGACAGGACCTGGACGTTGTACTTCGACGTCTCGGGGAGGATGTCGTAGACCTTGTAGACGTACCACTTGTCCTTGGTCTCGAAGACGACCGGATCGCCCACCCGCACCTTGTCGATGTTGTGGAACTTCGCGCCGTGACCGTCCCGGTGGGCGGCGAGGGTGAAGTTGCCGGACTTGCCGGACGTCGGCAGGGTCGCCTTGGCGGGGTCCACGTAGTAACCGGCCACGCCGTCGTTCAGCACCTCGGCCGACGTGCCCTTCTTGATCAGGACCTCGCCGTTGTGCATGGACGGCACGTGCAGGAAGCCGATGCCGTCCTTGGTGTCCAGCGCTCCGGGGCCGGCCTCCACGGACTGGGCCCACTCGTCGCGGACCTTGCCGCCCTCCTGGCCGGCCTTGCGGTCCGCCAGGACGTTCGTCCACCACAGGGAGTAGACGACGAACAGGCCGAGGACCAGACCCGCCGTGATGAGGAGTTCGCCGAAGACGCTGACGGCGAGGGCCAGCGGGCCGGTACCCCGGCGGCGCCGCGCCCGGCCGGGGCCCGACGCGTCACCGTGCCCTTCGCGGCCGTCGGTGTGCCCTGCCGTGTCGTCCGTGGTCGCTGCCACTGTTCTTCCGCCCTTTAACTGACGAGCGCATCCGGCTTGCCCTTGCTGCGCGGCCGTTCCTCGACCATCTTGCCCCAGACGATCATCCGGTACTTGCTGGTGAACTCCGGTGTGCAGGTGGTCAGCGTGATGTAGCGGCCGGGCCCGGTGAAGCCCGATCCCTTCGGGACGGGATCGAGGACGCTGATGTTGGCCGGCGAGGTCACCGGCAGAATCGACGCCATCTTGTAGACGAAGTACGTGTCCTGCGTCTCCACGACGATCGCGTCGCCCGGCGAGAGCTTGTTGATGTAGCGGAACGGCTCACCGTGCGTGTTGCGGTGGCCCGCGAGCCCGAAGTTGCCCGTCTTCGCGTCCGGCATCGCCGTGTTGAGGTCGCCCTGCCCGTAGTGCCCGACCATGCCCTTGTCCAGCACCCTCGGCTTGCTGGTGCCCTCCGCGATGGGCACCACCACGTCCAGCTTCGGGATGTGCAGGAGGGCGAATCCCTGCCCCGGCTCGAACGTCCCGGGATTGCGCTTGCCGCTCGCCCAGTCGTCCTGCAACTGGTGCGCCTCACTGCCCGCCTGCGCGTGCGCCCGGACGTTCGTCCACCACAACTGGTAGGTGACGAAGAGCAGCATCACCACACCGGTGGTGATGAACATCTCGCCGATGACCCGGCTGGCGATCACCGCCGGGCTCGCCCGGCGTGCCCGCGCCTGCCGGCGCGCCTCCACGCGGGACAGCGGCGCGGACGCCCGGTCGGCCGGGCCGTCCTCCTCCGAGGGCGCGCCCGCCTCGGCCCCACGACGGCCGTGACGGCGCCTGGCGGCCTTTCTGCGGGCCGCGCGTCCACCCGGTGGGGGTGCGGGGGCCCGCACGGCGGAAGACGCGCCAGGCGGCGGATCCGGGATCCGCAGCGCCATCGTCTCGTCGTCGGCGGGAGGCAGATAGGCCGTCGCGTCGCCCGCGGGCCCGTACGGCACCCCCGCAGCGCTCTGCTGGGGCTCCGCGCGCTGCTGGGGCGCGCTCGGCTGAGGCGCCGCCCCGGGAGAGCCGTAGGGCGTCGCGTGGGGGTCCTGGGGCATGCCCTGCGCCCCGCCGCCGTACCACTCCTCGAACGCGTCCGGCCCCCCGTACGACTGCTGCCCGTACGAGGTGTCCGTCTCGCGCTCGGGGCGCAGCGCGGTCACGCCGTGGCCCTGCCCACCACCGGGGCGAGCCCCGCCGACCTCGCCACGGCCTCCTTGTCGCCGCACTCCGCCAGCCAGTTGGCCAGCATCCGGTGCCCGTGCTCGGTCAGCACCGACTCGGGATGGAACTGCACGCCCTCGACGGGAAGTTCACGGTGCCGCAGGCCCATGATGATGCCGTCGTGCGTGCGCGCCGTGACCACCAGTTCGTCGGGCACGGTCGCCGGCTCGGCGGCCAGGGAGTGGTAGCGGGTCGCCGTGAAGGGGGAGGGCAGGCCCGAGAAGACGCCCGTGCCCTCGTGCTCCACCAGCGAGGTCTTGCCGTGCAGCAGCTCGGGCGCGCGGTCCACCACGCCGCCGTAGGCCACCTGCATCGACTGCATGCCCAGGCACACGCCGAAGACGGGAACACCGGTCGCGGCGCAGTGCCGGACCATCTCCACGCAGATGCCGGCCTGCTCGGGCGTGCCCGGCCCCGGCGAGAGCAGCACGCCGTCGAAGCCGTCCTGCGCGTGCGCCGCCGACACCTCGTCGTTGCGCAGCACCTCGCACTCGGCCCCCAGCTGGTACAGGTACTGGACCAGGTTGAAGACGAAGCTGTCGTAGTTGTCGACGACGAGAATCCGCGCACTCACTGGTTGTCCACCGTCACATCGTTGAAGGGAAGCAGCGGTTCGGCCCACGGGAAGACGTACTGGAACAGGGCGTAGACCACGGCCAGGACCAGCACCAGTGAGATCAGCGCCTTCACCCACGCGTTCCCCGGCAGATGCCGCCAGATCCAGCCGTACATGCCGTCCCTTCCGTCTCCCACGGCACCAGACTCACGCCGTGCGCCACCAGACTAACGGCGCGGCGCCCGAGGTTTCCCGGCCTCCGCGAGCTGTGCGAAAACCGCGTGCGACCGGACGTACGTGGCACAGCGTCGATCACCTCAACGATCGCGGACACGGTTTTGCACGGCCCTTTGTCGATCCGATACGCGAATCAGGCCGTTCCGTTCACCAGTACGACGTCAGGGCGCCCGCACCGGGGTGCCGGCGCCCTGGCGTCCGGGCCTACTGCACGGGCTTCGCGTGGTGCAGGTCCACCGTGCCGGAGTAGCCGGGCAGCGTCACCGTTCCGTCGTCGGTGACCTTCCAGCCGAGGCCGTAGACGTTGACGTACACCATGTAGTTCTGGATCGCCGGGGAGTCCGCGAGCGCCTTCTGGAGCTTCCCCGGATCCCCGACCGCCGTGATCTTGTACGGCGGCGAGTAGACGCGGCCCTGGAGGATCAGCGTGTTGCCCACGCAGCGCACCGCGCTGGTGGAGATCAGCCGCTGGTCCATCACCTTGATGCCCTGGGCGCCGCCCTTCCACAGCGCGTTGACCACGGCCTGGAGGTCCTGCTGGTGGATCACCAGGTAGTCGGGCTGCGGCTCGGGGTAGCCGGGGAGCTTCGCGGTGGCGTCGGGCGGGGCGTCGTTGAGCGTGACCGTGATCGCCTCGCCCGTGAGCTTCCGGGTGCCCGCGCTCTTCTCCAAGCCGTTCAGCCTGCCGTCCTGGGGCTTGCCGCCGTCGTCGCGCGCGGCGAGGGACTCGATGTCGTCGCGCAGGGCGGCGTTGGACTCGTCCAGCTCCTTGTTCTTCCGGCTGCGCTCCTGGACGAGGTCGGACAGCTTCAGAAGGGACGCGTCCGTGCGGATGTTGGTGCCCTTGGCCGTGTTGAAACTAGTGAAGAAGATCAACCCGGCGAGGGCGAAGACGGCCACGGTCATGATCCGCACGGGCCTCGGTCGGCGCGTGCGGTCCGGGCCGGCACCCGTCCCCGGGAAGTCGGCAGAATTGCTCAACGTACCCTTATCTCCTTCGGCGCCGCGGAAGCACTACGCTAACGGACGTCCGGGGGAGTGCTCAGTGTGCCCTTGTACGCTGCTCCGGAGCCAGCCCAGTTCCCTGCGCGGCCACCAGCGCATCGACAGGAGAGACCCTCGTGCCGAAGTCACGTATCCGCAAGAAGGCCGACTACACGCCGCCGCCGGCCAAGCAGGCCGCGAGTATCAAGCTCGAGGGCCGCGGCTGGGTGGCGCCCGTCATGCTGGCGCTCTTCCTCATCGGCCTGGCCTGGATCGTCGTCTTCTATGTGACCGACGGCTCCCTGCCCATCGACGCCCTGGGCAACGCGAACATCGTCGTGGGCTTCGGCTTCATCGCGGCCGGATTCGCCGTCTCCACGCAGTGGAAGTGACGTCGGCCTCCCGGTGAACACAGCTCTGCCCACGGGTATCCGCTGAGTTATCCACAGGCCGGAGGAATTTCCACATGCGGCCTGGGGAAAACGCTGATGATCTGTGGATAACCAGTGCGCCATTGACACCGGTACGACTGTCACACCGCTCATCCACAGTGTGTAAGCCCCCTGCCTGACCTGCGACAACACAGGTCGACGGCAGGGGGCACAGGTGTTCCCGCACGCTATGCACAAGATCGGACACCAACTGTGGACAACAAGCGCTCTCAGGTGAGCTGAACCGTTCTGAGCAGCGTCAACACGACGACGACCACCAGCACCAGCGCACAAGTGCCGTACTGCACCAGGTCCCGTCGCTCACGCGGGGCGTGCACCATCGCGTACCCCACCACCACACCGGCGACCAAGCCTCCGATGTGGGCCTGCCAGGCGATGTTGCCCCAGCCGAAGGTGATGATCAGGTTGATCACCAGCAGGGCGATGATCGGCCGCATGTCGTAGTTGAGCCGGCGCATCAGCACCGCGGTGGCGCCGAACAGTCCGAAGATGGCGCCGGAGGCGCCGAGCGAGGCCTGGTTGGGCGCGGCGATCAGATAGGTGAGCGCGCTGCCGGCGAGCCCGGCCGTGAAGTAGAGCGCGAGATATCGGGCGCGGCCGAGAGCCGCCTCGAGCGGGCCGCCGACCCACCACAGGCTGAGCATGTTGAACAGGATGTGGATGTAGCTGCCGTGCAGAAACATCGCGGTGAGCAGCCGATACCACTGGCCGTCCGCGACCCCTTCGAAGGAGCCCAGCGAGGGGAAGTAGGCCCAGCCGATGAGGTCGAACCGATCGGTGAACCGGTCTCCAACGGAGAGCTGGACCAGGAAAAAGGCGAGGTTGAGGCCGATCAGCACCTTGGTGAGCAACCGGGGATCGGCGGTCATGGTGCCGCCGGCCAGCGTGCGGGACCGCGACGCCGCGGGCGGGTGGCCGGTGCCGGAGCCGCCGCGGACGCAGTCCGGGCACTGGAAGCCCACCGAGGCGTCGACCATGCACTCGGGACAGATCGCCCGGTCGCAGCGGGCGCAGCGGATACCGGTCTCGCGGCCCGGATGGCGATAGCAGGTGGGCAGGCGGTGGGCGTCCGGCGGGCCGTGGTCCGCCGGGTCCTGGCCCGCCGGGCCCTGCGGGCTGCCTGGTGCCTGGTCCATGGGGTTCCCCTCGATTCGTCCTGCGCGGAGCACGGCTGCGGCTGCTCGCTGGCAATGCACCGCCCCGCCCATCCTTACGGACAAGCGGGGCGTTTGGTTCCCTGGGGGAGGTGTCGGGACGGGCCCTTCACTCAGCCTTCGCGGGTCTCGACGACGACCGACTCGATGACGACGTCGTTGACCGGGCGGTCGGTGCGCGGGTTGGTCTGCGCGGTCGCGATGGAGTCCACGACCTTCTGGCTGGCCGCGTCGGTGACCTCGCCGAAGATGGTGTGCTTGCGGTTCAGCCAGGACGTCGGGGCGACGGTGATGAAGAACTGCGAGCCGTTGGTGCCCGGGCCCGCGTTGGCCATCGCCAGCAGGTAGGGCTTGTCGAAGGAGAGGTCCGGGTGGAACTCGTCCTTGAACTGGTAGCCGGGACCGCCGGTGCCGTTGCCCAGCGGGTCACCGCCCTGGATCATGAAACCGCTGATCACCCGGTGGAAGACCGTGCCGTCGTAGAGCTTCGCCGAGGACTTCTCGCCGGTGGCGGGGTGGGTCCACTCGCGCTCCCCCTTGGCGAGTTCGACAAAGTTCCGGACCGTCTCGGGAGCGTGGTTCGGCAGGAGCCGGACCTCGATGTCGCCGTGGTTGGTCTTCAGGGTGGCGTAGAGCTGCTCAGCCACGATCTGCCTTCCGTTGTCTTCCTGTGACTCCCCGATCCTCGCACGGCCCGCGCCGTGCGTCGCCCAGCGGTCGCTTCCCAGGGGAGATCCGCCGGATTCGGTTGCGGAAAACCGGGCGAGTCCTCCCGGACGGGAGCGCGGCACGGCGATCCGTGGCATTGTCGACGACAAGCTCCTGTTGCTCCTTATTCATCCCCTATCGCACGTGATCGTCTCCCGGCGGACTCCCGATCGGCAGGGCCACCGCGGTGACCGCGGTCGTCACCCGTGACCCGGATGCCCGTTCGCACATGCCGCCGGGCCCGTTGGCAGGCATGATCCGTAAAAGGGTGGAAAGTCGAATTACCGTACGCCACCGAGGAGGAGGAACCCGTGACCCGCATCGACAGCGTGCGCGCCGCGACCGGCTCGGCGAGGGACAGCGTGCTGCACGCCGCGGAAGTGGTGGCGCCCTACGCCGACACGGCCAGGGAAAGGGCCGCGCACTACGCACACGAGGCACGCGTACGGCTCGCGCCGAAGGTGACGCTGGCCGCCGACCAGGCCCGCGTCCAGTACGGCGCCCATGTCGCACCCCGGCTGGAGCAAGCCCGTACGCAGGCCATGGCCCATGTGCCGCCCAAGGTCGACCAGGCCGCCCAGGAGGCCGCCGAGCGGACGCGCCGGGCCGCGCGGCAGGCCGCCGAGTACTCCCGGCCGCGGATCGAGCAGGCGATGGCCGTGGCGGGGCCGGTCGCGGACGAGGCCGCGGCGCGCGGCGCCGCCGCGCTGGTGGCGCTGCGCGGTCAGGTCCCGGCCCGGAAGATCCAGAAGCTGGCCCGCACACAGCAGCGGCGGGCGCGGGCCGGGCGCGCCGTGAAGCTGCTCGCGCTGGCGGGCACGCTCGCCGGCGGTGCCTTCGCCGCCTGGAAGTGGTGGGACAAGCAGGCCAACCCCGACTGGCTGGTGGAACCGCCGGCCGCGACCGAGGTACCCGATTCGGGCCGGCTGACGTCCGTGGACGGCACCGGCCAGTCCGTGCTGGACCCCGAGGTCCAGGCGAAGGAGGCCGAGGAGGCGGCGGACCGCGACGAACAGGGCTGACCGCCAGCGGCGAAAGACCCCGCCTGACCGGTGTTTCCACAGGTCAGGCGGGCTTTTGTCGCGTGCACGTGGTTCCCGGTCCGCCTGCGGGTAGGTTGAGGTCGCCTGAGGCACCAGCAAGGATCGAAGGGGGACCATGCTCGACGCAATCACGGCAACCATTGCCATCGGCGTCACCGTGGCGTTGGCAGCCGTCGGCGGCCGTGCCTCGAAAAAGCGCAAGAAGGCTTTCTGGGAGCGCTATGGGTCCTTCGAAGGGTTCCGGGGCCAGGTCGACGAGGCGAAGATCCAGCGGGTGCGCAGGGAACAGGGCGATGTCGTCGCCATCAAGGTGGTACGGCAGACCTACCCGTACGTCCCGCTCCTCCTCGCGAAGCGCTGCGTGGAGGAACTCCCGGCATAGCCGAGGGACCCCGCTCGGAAGCATCCATCGGGGCGCGCTCCGAAGGCGGACGGACAAGCGCACACACGCCTGTCCGGGCGCACCGCGTGCAGCACGAAAAACGCCCCCCGACACCGCGTTTCCGCAGGTCAGAGGGCGTTTCACCGGTGGAGCCTAGGGGAGTCGAACCCCTGACATCTGCCATGCAAAGACAGCGCTCTACCAACTGAGCTAAGGCCCCGGACGAGAGCACCCGGCCGGAAGATCCGCTCACCGGTCGGTGCCGCAGACCAGAGTACCGGGTCACCCCCCGGATCTCGCAAAAAGATTGGGGCTCCCCGCGGCCGACCACTCTCCGTAAGATGCTCCGCGTGGTTCGCTACAGCGAACCGCGGTACTTGGGGAAGCGATGGGGAGACGCAATGGACGCCGCACAGCAGGAAGCCACCGCAAGAGCGCGGGAACTGCAGCGGAACTGGTACGGGGAGCCGTTGGGGGCGCTCTTCCGCAAGCTCATAGACGACCTCGGGCTCAACCAGGCCCGACTGGCGGGGGTACTGGGACTGTCCGCCCCGATGCTGTCGCAGCTGATGAGCGGCCAGCGCGCGAAGATCGGCAACCCTGCGGTGGTCCAGCGGGTCCAGCTGCTCCAGGACCTGGCGGGCCAGGTGGCGGACGGCAGCGTCAGCGCGGCCGAGGCGACCGAGCGCATGGAGGAGATCAAGCGGTCGCAGGGCGGCTCGGTGCTCAGCAACACCACGCAGACGACGAGCACTTCAGGGGCGCCGACGGTCAAGCGGGTGGTCCGCGAGATCCAGTCGCTGCTCCGCTCGGTCGCGGCGGCCGGTGACATCATCGAGGCCGCGAACACCCTCGCCCCGACCCATCCCGAACTGGCGGAATTCCTCCGGGTGTACGGCGCCGGCCGCACCTCGGACGCGGTCGCGCACTACCAGTCCCACCAGAACTGACGCCACGGGGGTCGTATCGCGCGTCGAGGGGGATGCGAGGGGGACAACCGCAGGGGGAGGAGCGACGCACAGCCATGGGTGAGGTCTTCGCCGGCCGGTACGAGCTGGCCGACCCGGTCGGACGCGGGGGAGTCGGCGCGGTCTGGCGGGCCTGGGACCACCGCCGCCGCCGGTACGTGGCCGCCAAGGTCCTCCAGCAGCGCGACGCGCACTCCCTGCTGCGCTTCGTGCGGGAGCAGGCGCTGCGGATCGATCACCCCCATGTGCTCGCACCGGCCAGCTGGGCCGCCGACGACGACAAGGTCCTGTTCACCATGGACCTGGTGGCCGGAGGCTCGCTCGTCCACCTGGTCGGGGACTACGGCCCGCTGCCCCCGGCGTTCGTCTGCACCCTGCTCGACCAGTTGCTCTCCGGCCTCGCCGCGGTGCACGCGGAAGGTGTCGTGCACCGCGACATCAAGCCCGCGAACATCCTGCTGGAGGCCACCGGGACCGGCCGGCCCAGGCTGCGGCTGTCGGACTTCGGCATCGCGATGCGGCTGGGCGAACCGCGGCTGACGGAGACCAACCTGGTGGTGGGGACACCGGGTTACCTCGCTCCCGAGCAGATGATGGGCGCCGAACCGGACTTCCCCGCCGACCTGTTCGCCACCGGTCTGGTCGCCCTCTATCTGCTCCAGGGCGCCAAGCCGGACGCCAGGGCGCTCGTGGAGTACTTCGCTGAGCACGGAACTCCCGGTGCGCCCAAGGGTGTTCCCGAGCCGCTGTGGCAGGTCGTGGCCACCCTGCTGCAACCCGATCCGCAGGCCAGGTTCCGTACCGCGACGGGTGCGCGCAAGGCCCTTGCCACGTGCGCCGAGCTGCTGCCGGAGCCGGGCCCCGACGACGAGCTGATCGAGATCTTCGACCAACTCGGCCCGCTGCCACCGGGGTTCGGACCCGAGGGACCGCTCACGCGGAGCCCTGGAGTGACGGTCGGGCGTACGGCGGCGTCCGCCTCCGCCGGTTCGGCCACCGGGTCTGTGGTTCCCGGTGCCGGTGCCGGTACCGCCGCTTCCGGTACCGGCTCCGTGGCTTCCGGTTCTGCTACCGCTTCCGGTACCGCGAGCGTGCCGGACCCGCGTCTCGATCCACGGGAGGGGACCGGGTCGGCTCCGAGGACGGACGGCAGCGGCTCGTCGACCGGGCCGCCCCAGCCCTCCACCATGTCCGACACAGGCAGCTTCCACCTGCCGCCGCCCCGGACCGCCGCCCCGGAGCGGGAAGTCCCACGGCACCGGGCCGCTCCCCCGCAGGCAGTTCCACCCCCAGCCGCGCCCCCGCAGGCCGTCCCCCCGGCACCGGCCGCCCCGCCCTCCGGCGACGTGCCGCTCGAACCCGCGGTCCAGCCCGCGACCCAACCCCCGGTCCGGCCTCCGGTCCAACCCGCGGCCCAGCCCGTGGTCCACGTCTCCTTTCACGACCCCACGCATGTGCTGTCCTCCCCCGATCCACGGCAGCGTGCTGATGTCTCTACTGCTTCGTACACCGCCGAATCCCCGCAGGTTCCCGTTCCGGCGCTGGGAATCTCACGCCACCGCGCCAGGCGCCCGCGCCGCCCCGGCCCACCCGCGACGGTGGCGGTCCCGCTCCTGCTCCTCGCGCTGGCCTGCTACGCCATCGGTTTCTGGGCGCTGAGCCGTCTGTGAGACCCGCCGGGCCGATCCCGGCCGGGTCCCGGTCCCCCTGTTCCCTCCCGTCCCTCCGCCCCTCCCGTCCCTCCCGCCGCCCTACCGGGCTTCGGCCCTGCGCCGGGCAAGCACGGTCCACACCCCGAGGACGGCCAGCAGGACCGTTCCCGCGCCGATCCCGCCGACGGCGAGCGCCCGGAGTGCCGCGGAGCCGTCCGCCGCCCCGGCCGGGGTCGCGGCGGCCCGGTCGTGGGCGGTGACCTCGAAGAGCCGGCCGGGCTCGGACCGGCCCGCGTAGTCCGGTCCCGGCTGTGCCGTGCCGTCCACCCGCACACGCAGGATCAGCCCGTAGGGCCCCTCGCCGAAGGAGTCGGCGGTCTGGGCGGCGAGGTGCACGACCAGGTAGTGGAGGCCGGCGAACCGCATCCCCTTGACCTGGTCGGCGAAGCCGTTGCGGTTGGCGTGGGCGACGGGCGGCAGGGGACCGAGGACGGCGGACGTCTGCCGGCCGGTGTATCCGGCGTACGCCTCCTCGACGTATCCGCGTACCGGGTTGTAGAGCGACAGGGTCAGCGCCCCGCTCACGTAGCCGCTGCCGCCGCTGGAACTGCCCAGTTCGACGATGGCGTTCGGCTGCTGTCCCCAGTCGACCGGGACCTTGTAGAAGAGCGTCTGGCCGGGCCGGATCCGGGTTCGCCACACGCCTTGCCCGACCGTGCGCGCCGCGACGAACCCGGCGCCGCCGGCCCGTTCGACCACCTGGCCGGTGACAGGTTCGGGCGAGGCGGAGTTCCAGGCCTCGGGCGCGCTGGTGGCCCCGGTGCGTTTCAGCGGCGGTTCCGAGACGGCGGCGAGTTCCAGGGGCCAGACGTCGGACGAGGATCCCTTGGCGCCGACGCGTTCGACGAGCACGTAGTACGCCCCGGCGCCCTGGCACAGGCTGCGCCCGGAGGAGACCTCGCGCGCGCCCCACGCGGCGATGGGGTGCGGACTGCGGCTCGGGCCGAAGCGAACGGCCTGCAAGGAGCAGGGGGCGCCCTGGGCACTCTGCACCGAGATCCTGAGGCCGTCGGTGGCGGCGACCGTGGTGCCGGGTCCGGGCACCGCCGTGACGGAGACGTAGGCGGTGGAGGTGGCGTCCAGGTCGAGGCGGTAGTAGAGCTTGCCGCTGCCCGGCAGGGAACTCCTGTAGGTGTGGCCCGGCTCGAGGCGTGCGGCGTCCGTGGTGCTCGCGGCTCCGGTGACGGACCGGGCGCCTTCGGTGAAGGCGTACGGGTCCGGTTCACCGGCCGCGAACGCGCTCGGGCCGGGGACGGCCGCCGCGAGGCACAGCGCCGCCGCGGCCGCGCCCAGGCGCCCGGCGAGCTTGTGCGAGGGATGCCGGCCGCGCCGGAGGCACCCTGCCCTCGCCTGCCGTCCCGCCCCACGCCGTACCATGCCGCGCCACCCCTCGCGTTCCGTCGCTCCGGACGTCGCCCATCCTGCCCCGAGGGCCGCTACGCCATCCGCGCATTCCCCAGGCGCGTACGCAACACCGGCCTCAGGAGCGACGCCTACCCCACCTTCCACGACCCCGCAACACGGGGCCCGGCCCGGCCGGTTCGGGGGACCACAACACAAAACCCCGACCGCTACGGCGGTCGGGGCCTGCTCAGTTCGGGAATCAGTGCTCACGAACCCGTGGGCACGGAGTCAGTCGCCTCCGTCCACAGATCCTGCTCGGCGCGATCCGCCTGGATCTGGCGGTACACGAGGAGCCCGCCGATGGCGGCCAGTGCGACCAGGAGAAGCTTCTTCACCGCGCGACCTCGTCTTTCCTTGACGTAGGGGACCTCTGGCGCCCGACTATACACACCGGCCGATACCGATCGGTGACCTGCGTCGGCTGTCAACTGCCGTGCGCGTGAGCGCAATAGACGCGGACGAAACCGCTCTCGATCGGAGGGTGATCGCACCCGCACGGACGGTGACTTTGGCCACCCTCCTCCCGGCTTCGCACCTTTTCACCGCTCATGAGCCCATCCGAGTGGTGTTCATCCGAAGATCGCTGCGCCACGGGCGTCGGTCCACCACTTCGCGACGCTCATACACATGATGAGCAAAGTACGCAAATCGCCCAACCCGAAAGTGAGGGGCCATGGACCAGCACAAGGTCATCAAGCTGTGGACCGCCATCGTCACCGCCTTCCTCGCGCTCTGCACGGCGCTCGGACTCATCACCACGACCGCCTCCGCGGCCTCGGCCGCACCGCAGCCCGAAACGGCGCCCAAGAGCACCGCACCGGTGCCGGCACAGACGACGACGTCCTTGTCCAGTCCCCACACCCGGTCCCTGCCTCCCACGATGCAACAGCGCATCCGCGCCGAGGCCCACGGAAGGACCCCCGGCTGCCGCCACCGCCCGCCGACCGACGCCTTCTCCCTCGCCGCCGAACCCCGATGCCTCCCGGCCGAACCGCCGGCCCGCCCGACCATCCCCCTCCAACGCTGACAGTGCCGCACCGGCCCGGCCGGTGCCACCACCAGCACCCATGACGTAACGGCGATTCGCGTACAGCACCTGCCGCATACGCGAAGCTCCCCGGTCATCACGATCGGGGAGCTTCGCCTGCGTGGATATCCGGTCTTGGGACACCCTGTGCTGCGCGACCGCGCATAGTACGGTCCGCCGAGTGAATCCCCGTGCATCTCTGTCTGTCCTGGGAAACCGGCCATTCCGGCTCTTACTGCTGGCCAGGCTGATCTCCGTGAGCGGATCGGCCATGGCTCCCGTGGCGCTGGCCTTCGCCGTTCTTGGGTTCAACGCCCGGCCCGCGGCGCTGGCGACCGTGCTGGCCGGCAACACTCTTCCTCAACTTGTGCTCCTGCTGGTCGGTGGCGTTGTCGCGGACCGGTTCTCCCGCCGCGGCCTGATCGTGGTCGGCAACCTGGCGGCCGGACTGGCCCAGGCCGGCGTCGCGCTCCTGATCGCCACGGGTGCGGCCAACACCACGCGGGTGGCGCTGCTGGCCGCTGTTACGGGCGGCGCCAATGCGCTGATGACCCCGGCAATGAACAGCCTGCTGCCCCAGCTGGTGGACGCCCGGCAACTTCAGGAGGCCAACGTCCTCGTGCGGCTCCCCACCAACATCGTCAGGATCGCCGCTCCTGCCCTGGGAGGCGCCCTCGTCGCTCTGATCGGCCCGCAATGGGTCCTCAGTTGGGACGCCGCGAGTTTCGCCCTCGCGGCGCTGCTGTGCGCGTTCCTGACCATCGCCGGGACAGCGAAACCCGGTCCGGGCGCCTCCGTGCTGCACGACTTCCGCACCGGCTGGCGGGAGTTCGCGCAGCGTTCCTGGCTCTGGTCCTACACCCTCTCGGGCACCGTCGTCGTGGCCCTGTGGCTCGGCAGCTACCAGCTACTGGGCCCTGTCGTCCTGGACCGTACCGACCTGGGTGCCGCGGCCTGGGGGACAGTGCAGGGCAGTTTCGCTGTCGGGCTCGTTCTCGGTGGCCTCATCGCCCTCCGCTGGAAGCCCGACCGGCTCATGATCGCGTGTGTGGCCACCGGCCTCCCCCTGGCGTTGCCACTCGTGATACTCGCGACCGGACCTCACCTTGTCGCCCTGGCAGCATCAGCAGCCGTGGCCGGAATCGGGCTCGACCTGTCGATCGCCTACTGGAACACCGCGCTGCAGCAACAACTCCCGACAGACGTCTTGGGCCGAGTCACCTCTTTCAGTTCCATCGGAGAACTCATGGCTGTTCCCCTCGGATACGTCATCGTCGGCCTGACCGCTACCTCCACCGGCACGACTCCCGTCCTCCTGACGAGTGCCGTCCTCATCTTCCTGGCCTCGATCGTTCTGTTTGCCGTGCCCAGCCAGTGGACGATCCGCCGCCTGCCCACGGAGGCAACGGCGCAGCCGGCCACGGCATGACCGCGACTTGGAAGTCAGGGGAGCCAGGACGCTCCGGGCCGCAGCCGGTCTCTTCGCCTGAACCCACAAAAGACCCCCAACCATGATCGGTTGGGGGTCTTCTCGCTGGTGGGGCTAACAGGATTTGAACCTGTGGCCTCATCCTTATCAGGGATGCGCTCTAACCAACTGAGCTATAGCCCCGCCGCGCTCTGCGGTGTGTGTCCCGCGCGCTGACTCCTGAAGATTAGCGCACGAGGGGGGCAGTCCCAAAATCGGTTGTCGGAGGACCGTCAGCGGACGTTCCGCGACACCGGCGCAGGCGCGGCCGGTCCGTCTACTCGTCCTCGGCCAGCGTCAGCTCGACGCCGCCGACGAAGCCCGCGGAGAGGTTGTAGATGAACGCTCCGAGGGTCGCGAGGGCGGTCGCCAGCACCACGTCGATCACGGCGATGATCGACGTGAACATCAGCACGTGGGGAAGGGACAGGAAGGACTGGAGGTCGAAGCCGTTCGACTCGTTGGAGCCAGTGGCCTCCGAGATCGTCCCGCCGACCGTGGAGAACACGCCCATCGTGTTCATGACCATCCACAGCACGGCGGACGCCACGATCGTGCAGATGCCCAGGGCGATGGAGAGCAGGAAGCTGACCTTCATCACCGACCACGGGTCGGCCTTGGCCACGCGCAGCCGGGCCTTGCGGGTGCGCGGGGCGGTACGCACGCCCGTGCGCGGCCGGCGCACCGCCTGGGAGGCGGGCTCGGCCGACTGGTAGGCCTGCGGCGGGTGGTACGGCCCGGAGGGCTGCTGCGTCTGCCGCTCCCCCGGCAGCGGAGAGCCCGCCGCCTGCTGACCGGCCGCGGCGTTCGCCTGCTGGGCCTGCGGGCCTCGGGTGTCCGTCACCGTTCCCCCCTGGGATCCGTGAGTGTGGGGCGTGTGCGCATCGGTCGCGGGCGACTTGATCGCTTGCAGATTGGTCGTATGCGTGTCCGTCGCAGGCGCGGCGGAGCCACGGCCGCCGCCGTCCGCTCCTGTACCCGTGGAGGTACCGGCCGATCCGGCGCCCGTGGCTCCGCTCACGATGACTCTCTCCTCGTGCTACTCGGCCGAGGGCACCTCGCCCTCGTCCGTGCCGCTGGTCGCGGCCCCCTCGACGGTCTCGTCCACGGCCACGTCGCCGTCGACTTCCTCCGCCTCGCGCCCCGCCTCGGCGTTACGTGCGATACCGACGACGGCATCGCGCTTCCCCAGGTTGATCAGTTGGACGCCCATGGTGTCACGGCCCGTCTCCCTGACCTCGTTGACTCGCGTACGAATCACACCGCCCGAGAGCGTGATGGCGAGGATCTCGTCGGTCTCCTCGACCACCAGCGCCCCCACGAGCGAACCGCGGTCCTCCACGATCTTGGCGGCCTTGATGCCGAGGCCGCCGCGACCCTGGACGCGGTACTCGTCGACTCGGGTCCGCTTGGCGTACCCGCCATCGGTGGCAGTGAACACGAACGTACCGGGTCGAACAACATTCATCGAGAGCAGTTCGTCGCTCCCGCGGAAACTCATGCCCTTGACACCCGAGGTGGCACGGCCCATCGGACGCAGAGTGTCGTCGGAGGCGGTGAACCTGATCGATTGCGCCTTCTTGCTGATCAGAAGCAGATCGTCATCTGCGGAGACCAGCTCGGCCCCGATCAGTTCGTCATCGGAACCGTCCTCCTGCTCGCGCAGGTTGATCGCGATGACACCACCGGAGCGAGGCGAATCGTAATCCTTCAGAGGCGTCTTCTTGACCAGGCCAGCCTTGGTGCCGAGCACCAGGTAGGGCGCCGCCTCGTAGTCGCGGATCGCGAGGATCTGGGCGATCGCCTCGTCCGGCTGGAAGGCCAGCAGGTTGGCCACGTGCTGGCCACGCGCGTCCCGGCCGGCGTCCGGCAGCTCGTAGGCCTTGGCCCGGTAGACCCGGCCCTTGTTGGTGAAGAACAGCAGCCAGTGGTGCGTGGTGGAGACGAAGAAGTGGTCGACGATGTCGTCTTCCTTCAGCTTCGTGCCGCGCACACCCTTGCCGCCGCGCTTCTGGGCGCGGTAGTCGTCGGTCTTGGTCCGCTTGATGTAGCCGCCGCGGCTGACCGTGACGACGATGTCCTCTTCGGCGATCAGGTCCTCGATGGACATGTCGCCCTCGTAGGGGATCAGCTTCGTCTTGCGGTCGTCGCCGAACTTCTCGACGATCGCGGCCAGCTCCGCGCTGACGATCCCGCGCTGGCGGACCGGCGAGGCGAGGATCTCGTTGTACTCGGTGATCTTCGCCTGGAGCTCGTCGTGCTCCTGGACGATCTTCTGGCGCTCCAGGGCGGCCAGACGACGCAGCTGCATCTCGAGGATGGCGTTGGCCTGGATCTCGTCGATCTCCAGCAGGCCCATCAGGCCCTCGCGCGCGACCTCGACGGTCGCACTGCGCCGGATCAGCGCGATGACCTCGTCGATGGCGTCCAGGGCCTTGAGCAGGCCGCGCAGGATGTGGGCGCGCTCCTCGGCCTTGCGCAGCCGGAAGCGGGTCCGGCGGACGATGACCTCGATCTGGTGCGTCACCCAGTGGCGGATGAACGCGTCCAGCGACAGGGTGCGCGGCACGCCGTCGACCAGCGCCAGCATGTTGGCGCCGAAGTTGGTCTGGAGGTCGGTGTGCTTGTAGAGGTTGTTCAGGACGACCTTGGCGACCGCGTCCCGCTTGAGGACGATCACAAGGCGCTGACCGGTGCGCGAGCTGGTCTCGTCGCGGACGTCCGCGATGCCGCCGATCTTGCCGTCCTTCACCAGGTCGGCGATCTTCTGCGCGAGGTTGTCCGGGTTGACCTGGTACGGCAGCTCCGTGACCACCAGGCACTGGCGGTTCTGGATCTCCTCGACCTCGACCACGGCGCGCATGGTGATCGAGCCGCGACCGGTGCGGTACGCCTCCTCGATGCCCTTGCGGCCGACAACGAGCGCTCCGGTGGGGAAGTCCGGGCCCTTGATCCGCTCGATCAGCGCGTCGAGGAGCTCCTCGTGGGAGGCCTCCGGGTTCTCCAGGTACCACTGGGCACCGGAGGCGACCTCGCGCAGGTTGTGCGGCGGGATGTTGGTCGCCATGCCCACCGCGATACCGGCCGAGCCGTTGATCAGCAGGTTCGGGAAACGGGACGGCAGGACGGTCGGCTCCTGGGAGCGGCCGTCGTAGTTGTCCGTGAAGTCGACGGTCCCCTCGTCGATGTCGCGGACCATCTCCATCGACAGCGGCGCCATCTTGCACTCGGTGTAGCGCATGGCCGCCGCCGGGTCGTTGCCCGGCGAGCCGAAGTTGCCGTTGGAGTCCACCAGCGGCATCCGCATCGCCCACGGCTGCGCCAGGCGGACCAGCGCGTCGTAGATCGAGGAGTCGCCGTGCGGGTGGTAGTTGCCCATGACGTCGCCGACGACGCGGGCGCACTTGTAGAAGCCGCGCTCGGGGCGGTAGCCGCCGTCGTACATGGCGTACAGGACGCGGCGGTGGACGGGCTTGAGACCGTCCCGGACGTCGGGCAGCGCACGCGAGACGATGACGGACATCGCGTAGTCGAGGTAGGAGCGCTGCATCTCCGTCTCGAGCCCGACGGGCTCGACACGCATGGCGAGGTCGCCGCCCTCTTCAGGGGTGACTGGAGTGTTCTCGTCGGCCATTGCTGGTGAGGATCCTTCCTGGTTCGGTCAGCTGAGACCGACTCAGATGTCGAGGAAGCGGACGTCCTTGGCGTTGCGCTGGATGAACTGGCGGCGGGCCTCGACGTCCTCGCCCATCAGGACCGAGAACAGGTCGTCGGCCTGGGCGGCGTCGTCGAGGGTGACCTGGCCGAGCACCCGGTGCTCCTGGTCCATGGTGGTCACGCGCAGCTCCTCGGCGTTCATCTCGCCGAGGCCCTTGAAGCGCTGGATCGAGTCCTCCCGCACCCGCTTGCCGCGCTGGCGGCCCAGCTCCAGGAGCGCGTCGCGCTCGCGGTCGGAGTACGCGTACTCGACGTCCTCCCGGCCCCACTTGATCTTGTAGAGCGGGGGGCGGGACAGGAACACGTGCCCGGCCTCGACCAGGGGCCGCATGAAGCGGAACAGGAAGGTCAGCAGCAGGGTGTTGATGTGCTGGCCGTCGACGTCGGCGTCCGCCATCAGGATGATCTTGTGATAGCGGAGCTTCTCGATGTCGAAGTCCTCGTGCACACCAGTGCCGAACGCGGAGATCAGCGCCTGGATCTCCTGGTTCTGGAGGATCTTGTCGATCCGCGCCTTCTCGACGTTGAGGATCTTGCCGCGGATCGGCAGGATCGCCTGGTACTCCGGGTTGCGGCCGGACTTGGCCGAGCCGCCGGCGGAGTCACCCTCGACGATGAAGATCTCGCACTTGGTGGGGTCGTTCGACTGGCAGTCGGAGAGCTTGCCCGGCAGGGAGGCGGACTCCAGCAGGCCCTTGCGGCGGGTGAGGTCGCGGGCCTTGCGGGCCGCCACACGCGCCGTGGCCGCCTGGATGCCCTTGCGGATGATGTCCGCCGCCTCGACCGGGTTGCGGTCCAGCCAGTCGTTCAGGTGTTCGTAAACGGCCTTCTGGACGAAGGTCTTCGCCTCCGTGTTGCCCAGCTTGGTCTTGGTCTGGCCCTCGAACTGCGGCTCGCTCAGCTTGACCGAGATGATCGCGGTCAGACCCTCGCGGATGTCGTCGCCCGTGAGGTTGTCGTCCTTGTCGCGCAGCAGCTTCTTGTCGCGCGCGTACTTGTTGATCAGGCTGGTGAGGGCCGCGCGGAAGCCCTCCTCGTGCGTACCGCCCTCGTGCGTGTGGATGATGTTCGCGAAGGAGTACACGCCCTCGCTGTAGCCGCCGTTCCACTGCATGGCGACCTCGAGGGACAGGCTCTTGTCCTTGTCCTCGGCCTCCAGGTCGATGACCGTGGGGTGCACCACCTCTCCCTTGCGGGAGTTGAGGTACTTCACGAAGTCGACGATGCCGCCGTCGTAGCGGTAGACGACGGCCTTGACCTCGTCCTTCTCGTCCGCTCCCGCCTCGTCCGCGCCGGACGTGGCCTTCGCTGACTCGCGCTCGTCGGTGAGCTTGATCGTCAAGCCCTTGTTGAGGAACGCCATCTCCTGGAAACGCCGCGACAGCGTCTCGAAGGAGTAGTCGGTGGTCTCGAAGATGTCCGGGTCGGCCCAGAACGTCACCGAGGTTCCGGTGTCGCCGGTCTCCTCGTGCTGGGCGAGCGGGGCCGTCGGCACGCCCAGCTTGTAGTCCTGCGTCCAGCGGTGGCCGTCGGTCCTGATCTCGACCGACACCTTGCTGGACAGGGCGTTCACGACGGAGACGCCGACGCCGTGCAGACCGCCGGAAACCGCGTAACCACCGCCGCCGAACTTGCCGCCCGCGTGCAGCACGGTCAGCACGACCTCGACGGCGGGCTTGCCCTCGGACGGGACGATGCCCACGGGGATGCCACGGCCGTTGTCGACGACGCGGACGCCGCCGTCGGCGAGGATCGTCACGTCGATCGTGTCCGCGTGCCCGGCCAGTGCCTCGTCGACGGAGTTGTCGACCACCTCGTACACGAGGTGGTGCAGGCCACGCTCACCGGTGGAACCGATGTACATGCCGGGTCGCTTGCGGACCGCGTCCAGGCCCTCGAGCACGGTGATCGCGCTGGCGTCGTAAGAGGCCGTGACCTCACCGTTCGAGGATGCGGCCCCGTTCACGCCGGCTTCGGTGGACGGGATGTTCTCGTTGGGGTTGCCGGAATCGGCCACGAAGCGCCCTTTCTGGCACAGCACGAGCCGGGCTCGTCGGCGGGTTGCCGGAGCGGCTGCGGCATGTTGCGTTGGTAAGCCTTGCTCAGCGTTGCTCAGCTTGTCCCGGACGGTCCCCACGATTGGGGCGGGATTGCCTTCCAGTCTACCGGTAGCGCTGACAGTGATGGGGGTTTGCCGGTACCTGAGTACGCATGTGGCGCCCTCAACCGGTCTTGGCCGGGTCCCGATATGCACAAGGGGGCTCCAAGAGGCTCACAGCGGCACTCAGCGCTTCCGGACGTCAACACTTCGCTACTCCCGGGTCAGGTCGGGATTCGCAAGGGCGTGCGGTTGTACGAAGGACGGCCGTCATGGGCCCGGAGACGACCACCGCAAACCCGTCGTGTGACGTCTGTCACCCATAGGTGTCGCCGGGGCCCGTGCTGCCCGGCACCCGCAGCGGACCGTACCTGCGGCCGCCACCGCCCGGCCCGAAGACCTTGATCGTCCGCACCGCGCCGTGCCCCAGGTCCTCGTTGAGCCGGGCCACCAGCGTCGGAGCGAGCAGACGCAGGTTCGTCGCCCACGCCGTCGAGTCGCAGCGCACCGTCAGCACCCGCTCGTCCTCGTCGTACCGGTCCGGCACGCAGTGCTTGGCCACATCCGCCCCGACGATCTGCGGCCAGCGCCCCATCACGCCGCCCACCGCGGCCGGCGCCTCCCAGCCGCGCTCGGTGATCAGCCGGTTGATCGCGGCGCCGAGAGCCATGGGATCACGGCCGTCGGCCCGCGCACCGGAACGCAGACCACCGCGCCGTGCCTGCCGGCGCTGCTGCGCCACGTCCCCACGCGCGCGTGCCGCCTCCTTCGCCGCGCGCAGCGCCACGCGTGCGAGGTCGACGCCCGACGGCTCGGGCGCCTTCCCCCGGCCCGGGTCCCGCTCGCCGCTCATACGCGCTCCACCGTTCCGTCCGACACGGCGAACCGCGTACCCGTCAGCACGTGCGGCACGTCGTCGTCGACCGCGGCGGTCACCAGGACCTGCTCACCGGGCGCCACCAGCTCCGCCAGCCGCTCACGGCGACGGGTGTCCAGCTCCGCGAAGACGTCGTCGAGGATCAGCACCGGCTCATTGCCCTCCGCGCGCAGCAGGTCGTACGACGCCAGACGCAGTGCCAGCGCGAACGACCAGGACTCCCCGTGGGAGGCGTACCCCTTCGCCGGCAGCTGACCGAGTCTGAGCACCACGTCGTCCCGGTGCGGCCCCACCAGCGTCACGCCCCGCTCGATCTCCTGCTTGCGGACGTCCGCGAGCGCGGCCATCAGCTGGGCGAAGAGATCCTCACGCGTGTGTGCCTCGCCGGGCGCCGACGGCTTGTACTCCAGCACGACCGGACCGCCGCCGGGAGCCAGCTGCTCGTACGCCTTGTCCGCCAGCGGCTCCAGCGCGCCGAGCAGGTCCAGGCGCTGGGCGAGCAGTTCGGCGCCCGCCCGCGCCAGATGCTGGTCCCACACGTCCAGCGTGGACAGGTCCATCGAACGGCCACCGTGCCGACGCGCCAGCGCGGCCGACTTCAGCAGCGTGTTGCGCTGCTTGAGCACCCGCTCGTAGTCGGAGCGCACCCCAGCCATGCGTGGAGAACGCGCCGTCACCAGCTCGTCGAGGAAACGCCGCCGCTCCCCGGGATCGCCCTTGACCAGGGCCAGGTCCTCGGGCGCGAACAGCACGGTGCGTACGATCCCCAGCACATCCCGCGGCCTGACCTGCGAGGACCGGTTGATACGGGCGCGGTTGGCCCGGCCGGGGTTCAGCTCCAGCTCGACCAGCTGCTGCCGCTCGCCCTGCCGCACCTGCGCCCGGATCACCGCACGCTCGGCGCCCATGCGGACCAGCGGGGCGTCGGAGGTGACCCGGTGGCTGCCGAGCGTGGCCAGGTAGCCGATCGCCTCGACGAGGTTCGTCTTGCCCTGGCCGTTGGGGCCGACGAACGCCGTGACACCCCGGTCGAGCGGAACCTCGGCCCGGCCGTACGAGCGGAAGTCGGCCAGCGACAGATGCGTGACGTGCATGGTCGTTCGCCGACCTCCCCCGGCGTTGCGGACCGCTCAGGCGGTCCGGTGGACTACTTCTTCTCCACGGCGTGACCGCCGAACTGGTTGCGCAGCGCGGCGATCATCTTCATCTGCGGCGAGTCCTCCTGGCGCGAGGAGAACCGCGCGAACAGCGAGGCCGTTATCGCGGGCAGCGGCACGGCGTTGTCGATGGCGGCCTCCACGGTCCACCGGCCCTCGCCGGAGTCCTGCGCGTAGCCCCTCAGCTGCTCCAGGTGCTCGTCCTCGTCGAGGGAGTTCACCGCCAGGTCGAGCAGCCAGGAGCGGATGACGGTGCCCTCCTGCCAGGAGCGGAAGACCTCGCGGACGTTCGCCACGGAGTCGACCTTCTCCAGCAGCTCCCAGCCCTCGGCGTAGGCCTGCATCATCGCGTACTCGATGCCGTTGTGGACCATCTTGGCGAAGTGGCCCGCCCCGACCTTGCCGGCGTGCACCGCGCCGAGGTCGCCCTCCGGCTTGAGCGCGTCGAAGACCGGCTGCACCTTGGCGACGTTCTCCGCGTCGCCGCCGTACATCAGCGCGTAGCCGTTCTCCAGGCCCCACACGCCGCCGGAGACGCCGCAGTCGACGAAGCCGATGCCCTTGGCGGCCAGCTCCTCCGCATGCCTCTCGTCGTCCGTCCAGCGGGAGTTCCCGCCGTCCACGACCACGTCGCCGGGCTCCAGCAGCTCGGCGAGGGCGTCGATCGTGCCCTGGGTGGGCTCGCCTGCCGGGACCATGACCCAGACCACGCGCGGGCCGTGGAGCTTGCCCACAAGCTCTTCCAGGCTGTGGACATCGGCGAGGTCCGGGTTGCGGTCGTATCCGATGACGGTGTGGCCTGCGCGGCGGATCCGCTCGCGCATGTTGCCGCCCATCTTGCCGAGGCCGACGAGACCGAGCTCCATCAGTTGCGTTCCTTAGGTTTCACGACGTGACGTTCCGGCACTTTCGTACCTGCGTCCGAGCCTAGACCCGGACGCTCGCGCACATCCGTGGGCATAAGCGCTCATGCGTATGCCCGGACCTGAGGTCGCCACCTGCGGAAACGCGCCCGGCCGTCAGCCGGCTCAGCCGCTCAGCCGTACCGGCATGATCAGGTACTTGTAGGCCTCGTCCGCCTCGGCGTCCACCGCGGGCTTGCCGCTGAGCAGCGCCGGCTTGGTGGACGTCGTGAAGGACAGCTGGGCCACCGGGGAGTCGATCGCGCTGAGGCCGTCCAGCAGGAACGTCGGGTTGAAGGCGATCGAGATGTCGTCGCCCTCCAGCTGCGCGTCGACCCTCTCCACAGCCTGTGCGTCGTCGCTGGAGCCGGCCTCCAGGATCAGCACGCCCTGCTCGAAGCTCAGACGCACCGGGGTGTTGCGCTCGGCGACCAGCGCCACGCGCTTGACGGCCTCCACGAAGGGGGCAGTCTCGATGACGGCCACGGAGTTGAACTCCGTCGGGAACAGGGTGCGGTACTTCGGGAGGTCGCCCTCCAGCAGACGCGTGGTCGTACGCCGCCCGGCACCCTCGAAGCCGATCAGGCCCTCACCGGAACCCGAGCCGGACAGCGCCAGGATCACGCTGTCGCCGCTGGTCAGCGCCTTGGCGGTGTCCAGCAGGGTCTTGGCGGGCACCAGGGCGACCGCGGAGGCGTCCGGGTTCTCCGGCTTCCACAGGAACTCGCGGACCGCGAAGCGGTAGCGGTCGGTGGAGGCCAGCGTGACGGTGTCGCCCTCGATCTCGATACGGACACCGGTCAGCACGGGCAGCGTGTCGTCGCGGCCGGCCGCGATCGCCACCTGCTGCACGGCGGAGGCGAAGACCTCGCCGGGAACCGTGCCCGTCGCGTTCGGCATCTGCGGGAGCGCCGGGTACTCCTCCACAGGCAGGGTGTGGAGTGTGAAGCGCGAGGAGCCGCAGACCACCGTCGCCCGTACACCGTCTGTGGAGATCTCCACCGGGCGGTTGGGCAGGGCGCGCGAGATGTCGGCGAGCAGGCGACCGGAGACGAGGACCGTGCCCTCCTCGTCGACCTCGGCCTCCACGGACACGCGCGCGGAGACCTCGTAGTCGAAGCTGGACAGGCTCAGCTGGCCGTCCTCCGCCTTGAGCAGCAGGCCGGCGAGAACAGGCGCCGGCGGACGGGCCGGGAGGCTGCGTGCCGCCCAGGCCACTGCCTCCGCGAGTACGTCGCGTTCCACCCGGATCTTCACCGTAAGCCGCCTCCTGCTGTTGCTACTGAGTCCTCCGACTCGGTGTCGCCGCCCACTGGGACGGGAAGGACACCGGGGACCAGTCTGACGCACGGCACTGACAGTAGGCGCCTGTCGGGGTCAAGTCGCTCCGAGGGGCGGTCGGGCTCGAGAGCTCGAGTTGTGCACAGGCCCCGCTTCGAAACGGATTCCGCACTCTCTCTAGTCGGGAGTAGTAGTAGGTCCTGTGGATACCGTGGATAACCACGTTTGCCCAGCTCAGCGCGGGAATTTTGTCCACTGGCCCTGTGGGTGGGACCGGTGGACAACCGGGCGTCTCTGTGGAGAACGGGAAGTTCTGCACACCCCGCCCACAGCCCGAGGGCAGTTCTCCCCAGCTGCGTCCCCAGGTTTACCCACGTTTCCCACACGGCAATCGCGCACCTTGGTGTGACGGCTTTCACTCGACGCGGTGACCGGGGGCGTCGCGTTGCCGAACAGTGGACAGGGGTGTGGAGAAGCAGCCGATCACTGGGGACAACGGTCTCCAGCCTGTGGGTTGCCGGTGGACAACTTTGGCCGCGGCCTGTGGATCACTGCTTCGTCCACAGTCTGTGGAGAGTGTTCGTCCACGATTCCACAGGCCCCTGAGCTGGTGTGATGGTGTTCCGACCACACAGCCTGTGGAAGCGATCTGGACAACTTCCCAGTCCCCAGGATGTGGACGGAAGAAAGTCGCCGAATCTGTGGAGGACGGCCGTAACCCGGTGCGGATTCGAACAGCGGCGGACGCCACAACGACTCAGGGCGCCCCCGGGATCCGCTCCCGGAGGCGCCCTGAGCGCCGCTCCGCGTGTTCTCAGCCGTTCTTGATGCGGTTGGTCAGCTCCGTGACCTGGTTGTAGATGGAGCGCCGCTCGGCCATCAGCGCGCGGATCTTCCGGTCGGCGTGCATGACGGTCGTGTGGTCGCGGCCGCCGAACTGGGCGCCGATCTTCGGCAGCGACAGATCGGTCAGCTCACGGCACAGGTACATGGCGATCTGGCGGGCGGTGACCAGGGCCCGGCCGCGCGAGGTGCCGCACAGGTCCTCGACGGTGAGGCCGAAGTAGTCGGCCGTGGCCGCCATGATGGCCGTCGCCGTGATCTCCGGGGCCGAGTCCTCGCCGCCGGGGATCAGGTCCTTCAGGACGATCTCCGTCAGGCCCAGGTCCACCGGCTGCCGGTTGAGCGAGGCGAACGCCGTCACCCGGATCAGCGCCCCCTCCAGCTCGCGGATGTTGCGCGAGATCCGGGAGGCGATGAACTCCAGCACCTCCGGCGGGGCGTTCAGCTGCTCCTGCACCGCCTTCTTGCGCAGGATCGCGATACGGGTCTCCAGCTCGGGCGGCTGGACGTCGGTGATCAGGCCCCACTCGAACCGGTTGCGCAGCCGGTCCTCCAGGGTCACCAGCTGCTTGGGCGGCCGGTCGCTGGAGAGCACGATCTGCTTGTTGGCGTTGTGGAGGGTGTTGAAGGTGTGGAAGAACTCCTCCTGCGTCGACTCCTTGTCCGCGAGGAACTGGATGTCGTCGACGAGCAGGATGTCCATCTCGCGGTAGCGCTTGCGGAAGCTGTCGCCCTTGCCGTCGCGGATGGAGTTGATGAACTCGTTGGTGAACTCCTCGGAGCTCACGTAGCGCACGCGGGTGCCCGGGTACAGGCTGCGCGCGTAGTGGCCGATCGCGTGCAGCAGGTGGGTCTTGCCGAGTCCGGACTCCCCGTAGATGAACAGGGGGTTGTACGCCTTGGCGGGTGCCTCGGCGACGGCGACCGCGGCCGCGTGCGCGAAGCGGTTGGACGCGCCGATGACGAACGTGTCGAAGAGGTACTTGGGGTTCAGGCGCGCGGTCGGCTCGCCGGGGCCGGCCGCCGGTGCGGGCTGCGCGGCCAGCGGGCCGGGGGCGCCGGTGGTGGGCAGGTTCGGGCCCACCGGGCCGCCGCGGTGCACGTGGCCGGAGCCGGCCGTCGGTTCCGGCGGCTCGCGGTGGCCGGCGTCGCGCTGGTCGTAGTCGCGGGCGTCGTACTCGCCGCGGGACGGGTCGTAGTCGGAGCGCGGCTGGTCGTACGGCGGGCGCTCCATCGACGGGGACCGGTAGTCCTGCGCGTAGGAGTCCTGGGCAGGCGGATACGCGTCCTGGCGGCCGTATCCGGTGTCCTGCGGGCCGTAGGGGTCCTGGGACGGCGAGGCGTAGGGGTCCCGCTCCGGGAAGCCGAGCCGTTGCTGCTGCCACCCGTAGTCGTCCTGGTGGTGACGCGGCCAGGCGCCGGGCTCGGGACGCTGGTACTCGGCGTACTCCGACGGATAGGCGGGGCGGGCGGTCGGGAGCTGGTCGCCGCCGTCCGCCGGCTGCGGGCCCGTGCGCGGGGGCGGCAGATGGTCGCCCTGGGCGCCCGGGAACTGGTCGGGGCGGGCGGGACGGTGGATGTCCGCCCGGCGCCGGCCGTAGCCCTCGTAGCCGCCGCCATGGCCCGTGGGCAGCTCCTGGTCCTCGTAGCGCGCCGCCGGTGCGGGCGCGGGGGCCTGGGGCTCGCCGACGGAGCTGTCGACGGTGATCGCGATCCGGATCGGGCGGCCGCAC
The DNA here is from genome assembly GCF_053598035.1 of Streptomyces sp. NPDC001204. Classification (NCBI taxonomy): domain Bacteria; kingdom Bacillati; phylum Actinomycetota; class Actinomycetes; order Kitasatosporales; family Streptomycetaceae; genus Streptomyces; species Streptomyces sp. NPDC001204. The sequence continues at coordinate 131,362 of NZ_JBSFJL010000012.1, forward strand.
TCACGGCTCAGCGTCTCGCTGACGACCGGGGCGAGGCGCCCTTCGAGTACGCCCTTGGCGAACTCGTTCGGTACGGCGAGCAGCGCGGTGTCCGCGACCAGCGCGAGGGGCTGGCAGCGCCGGATCCAGTGTTCGTCCTTCGTCTCGACGCCCTGTCCGCGTCCCTCGCCGAGAAGCTGCTCCAGAACTCGTGGCCACACTGCGGCAAGATCGGCAGGTACGTCAGCCACAGGGCACGCTCTCTCGCAGGTCCCGCGACCGTGTGGTGCGGGACGGGTCGGTATCTAAAACGGGTGGGGCGGGGGACATGGGAACGAATCGGAGTCCAGTCACGGTAGTCAGGGCCACGGGTGCGGTTCAAGTCGTTGTCCCCAGGCTGTGGACAGTGTCTCTCGGAGGCGGCTGGTTTGACCGAATGGCGTAGCCGCGCGTACCGTGACCAGGTCGAGTTGTCGATGGCTGCTGCCGCCTGCCTCCGAATGGCACAGATCGCGTCATAGGGTGATCGGAAAGCGGTGCACTCGGGCGTTACTGCGAGCTGATCGTGGGCGCACGGTGACAGCCAGGACGGCACCCCGCCACTACTGATTCTTTCTGGAGCCCCCGAGTGAGCAAGCGCACCTTCCAGCCGAACAACCGTCGTCGCGCGAAGACCCACGGCTTCCGGCTGCGTATGCGCACCCGTGCCGGCCGCGCGATTCTCGCGTCCCGCCGCAGCAAGGGTCGCGCCCGTCTGTCCGCCTGATTCCGGTCAGGTCATGACATCGTGCTGCCCACCGAGAACCGGCTGAGGCGGCGCGAGGACTTCGCGACCGCGGTACGGCGAGGGCGTCGCGCTGGACGCCCGCTTCTCGTCGTCCATCTACGTAGCGGTGCCACGGACCCGCACGTGCCAGGGGAGAGCGCTCCCCCGTCACGTGCGGGTTTCGTCGTGAGCAAGGCGGTGGGTGGCGCGGTCGTCCGCAACGCGGTGAAGCGCAGACTTCGCCATCTGATGCGTGACCGAGTCGCCTTGCTGCCCCCCGGTAGCCTGGTAGTCGTACGAGCGCTGCCCGGTGCGGGCGACGCCGATCACGCACAGCTGGCCCGAGACCTGGATGCCGCCCTTCAGCGGCTGCTGGGAGGGGGCACGCGATGAAGTACCCGCTGTTGGCTCTGATCAAGCTGTACCAGTGGACCATCAGCCCGTTGCTCGGGCCGGTGTGCAAGTACTACCCGTCGTGTTCCCACTACGGCTACACGGCCATCGACCGGCACGGTGCGATCAAGGGAACCGCGCTCACCGCGTGGCGCATCCTGCGGTGCAATCCGTGGTCGCTCGGCGGTGTGGACCATGTCCCGCCGCGCAAGCGTCCGCGGTGGCACGAAATGCTGCGTGACGCCTGGCGTGCGCGCAGGGGCGGGCCCTCCGCCGCCGAAACGGCCACCGACGGGAAGATGCCGGCGGTCCCGGCCGCAGAGACCTCGCCCCATGCCCAAGGAGCATGATTAGTGGACACGATTGCCAGCCTCTTCAGTTTCATCACCTGGCCCGTCTCCTGGGTCATCGTCCAGTTCCACACGGTGTACGGGGCGATCTTCGGGCCTGACACCGGGTGGGCCTGGGGCCTGTCCATCGTGTCCCTGGTGATCCTGATCCGTATCTGCCTGATCCCGCTCTTCGTGAAGCAGATCAAGGCGACCCGGGCGATGCAGACGCTCCAGCCCGAGATGAAGAAGATCCAGGAGCGCTACAAGAACGACAAGCAGCGCCAGTCCGAAGAGATGATGAAGCTGTACAAGGAGTCGGGTACCAACCCGCTCTCCTCGTGCCTTCCCATCCTGGCGCAGTCCCCGTTCTTCTTCGCCCTGTACCACGTGCTCAACGGCATCGCGACGGGCAAGACGATCGGCGTCATCGACGATCAGCTGCTGGCCAGTGCCCGTAAGGCGCACATCATCGGGGCGCCGCTCGCCGCGAAGTTCATGGACAGCACCGACAAGGTCGCCGCGCTCGGCGCCTCGCTGACCGACGTCCGTGTGGTGACCGCGGTCATGATCATCCTGATGTCGGCGTCGCAGTTCTACACGCAACGCCAGCTGATGACGAAGAACGTCGACACGACGGTGAAGACGCCGTTCATGCAGCAGCAGAAGATGCTGATGTACGTCTTCCCGGTCATGTTCGCCATCTTCGGTATCAACTTCCCCGTCGGCGTCCTCGTCTACTGGCTGACCACCAACGTGTGGACCATGGGCCAGCAGATGTACGTCATCCACAACAACCCGACCCCGGGTTCCAAGGCGCAGGCCGCCTATCTGGAGCGGCTCTTCAAGCACGTCTCGCACCATGGCAAGACCCGCAACCGGCGTGAGAAGGCCATCGTCAAGGCGATCGTCGTCAAGGGCCGGGACCGCAACGAGTTCGAGCGCAAGTTCATCAACGGACTGAACAAGACGGGTCTCGCGGCCCAGTCCGACGGTTCCGTGGTGAAGAGCGACAGCGCCGCCGTCGCGCAGGCCGAGGACGGTACGACCACCACCACCGCCACCGCCACTGCTCCCCGGCGCCAGCAGCCCAAGCGGCAGTCCAAGTCGCAGCGTCAGGGTGGTACGAAGCCGGCCGGTGAGGCGACGGAGTCTCCGTCGCTGACCAAGTCCGACGAGCCGGAGGACGCTTCGGCCGCAGCCGGCAAGAAACCCGCCTCGAAGCCAGGCAACGGCGCCCGCAGCAAGGCCCAGTCCGGACAGCGCAAGGGTCCGCAGCGGCCCAAGTCCCCGTCCAAGAAGTAAGAAGGAGCCCATCCCGTGACGGAAGGCACCACCTCCGCCGCTGCCGAGGGCGCGGACGCCCTGACCCGCCTGGAGCAGGAGGGCGAGATCGCGGCGGACTACCTCGAGGGTCTACTGGACATCGCCGACCTCGACGGTGACATCGACATGGATGTCGAGGCCGACCGCGCCTCTGTCTCGATCATCAGTGACACCGGCGGTCGCGACCTGCAGAAGCTGGTCGGCCGTGACGGTGAGGTGCTGGAGGCACTGCAGGAGCTCACGCGCCTGGCCGTGCACCGGGAGACCGGCGACCGCAGCCGCCTGATGCTGGACATCGCGGGCTACCGCGCCAAGAAGCGGACCGAGCTGTCCGAGCTGGGTGCGAAGGCCGCCGCCGAGGCCAAGAGCAGCGGCGAGCCCGTGAAGCTGAAGCCGATGACTCCGTTCGAGCGCAAGGTCGTGCACGACGCGGTCAAGGCCGCCGGCCTGCGCAGCGAGTCGGAGGGCGAGGAGCCGCAGCGCTTCGTCGTCGTGCTTCCCGCCTGAGCGGTCCCACGTTCCACCGGCCCCGTCTGTTGCGCAGGCGGGGCCGTACTTTGTCAGCCTGGTAGTTCTGATGGTCGGCGTCGAGAGCGCCGATGTGGTACGGAAGGACGGTCCCCGTGACGGCGGAAGCGGAGCTCCCCCCTGCGCCCGAGCAGGCACGTGACGTATTTGGTGATCGCTTCACGGATGCGGTCCGGTACGCCGAGCTGCTGGCCGAGGCAGGAGTGCAGCGAGGGCTCATCGGCCCGCGTGAGGTACCCCGTCTGTGGGAGCGGCATCTGCTGAACTGTGCGGTGCTCTCGGAGGTGGTTCCCGAGGGGGTGACGGTGTGCGACGTCGGTTCGGGCGCCGGTCTGCCGGGTATCCCCCTGGCCCTGGTCCGGGAAGACCTGAAGATCACGCTGTTGGAGCCGTTGCTGCGGCGCACCAACTTCCTCACCGAGGTCGTGGAACTGCTGGGACTCGACCACGTCACCGTCGTCCGGGGCCGTGCCGAGGAAGTGATGGGCAAGCTCCCGCCGGTGCATGTGGTGACTGCCCGCGCGGTCGCGCCGCTGGACCGCCTGGCCACGTGGGGCATCCCGTTGCTGCGTCCCTACGGGGAGATGCTCGCCCTGAAGGGGGACACTGCCGAGGAGGAGCTGAAGAGCGCGGCCGCCGCCCTGAGCAAGCTCGGCGCGGTGGAGACCTCCATCCTGCATGTGGGTGAGGGCATCGTGGATCCGTGCTCCACCGTCGTGCGGGTCGAGGTCGGGGAAAGCCCGGGCGGAGTACGCTTCGCGGCCAAGCGGGCGAAGGCGGCGCGGACGGGGCGGACGCGACGGCGCCGATAGCCGCCCGTACTCCACACAAGCTGCCAAACCTCCGCATGCCGGAGTGTCGCGACAGTCCGGCCACGGCCGCTGTGCATCGTGTTTCACGTGAAACGTCGCTCACTGTTGCACGGCATCATCAACCGTGGCCGCGCTGCGGCCCAACCCCGCGACCGCAAGCCTCTCAGCCCACTCGGACAGGGAACGGAGTTGTCCACAGAGGTGGATTTCTCCACAGAACGTCAGGCCTCACTGGTTCACAACCCCGAAGGCATGGGAGGCTCTGTTCATTGCGAGCCTGAAGTCGAGGAGAGTGAATCCTTGCGGTCCGACGCCAACATTGCGGGACCGATGACCGATCCGGTCCCCGGTCCCCGTACCGAATCGATGGGGGAGGATGTTTCACGTGAAACGCCGCCCCCGATGGACGACACTCCCATCGGTCGTGCTGCCCAACTGGCGGTCGAGGCTCTGGGCCGCGCCGGCGAGGGCCTGCCCCAGCCTGAACAGACCCGCGTCATGGTGGTCGCCAACCAGAAGGGTGGCGTGGGCAAGACGACGACGACCGTCAATCTTGCCGCTTCGCTGGCTCTGCACGGTGCCCGCGTCCTGGTGGTCGACCTGGACCCGCAGGGCAATGCCTCCACGGCGCTGGGCATCGACCATCATGCCGAAGTCCCCTCCATTTACGACGTCCTGGTGGAGAGCAGGCCGCTGGCCGAGGTCGTCCAGCCCGTCCCCGATGTCGAGGGTCTCTTCTGCGCCCCCGCCACGATCGATCTCGCCGGTGCGGAGATCGAGCTGGTGTCCCTGGTGGCGCGGGAGAGCCGGTTGCAGCGGGCGATCCAGGCCTACGAGCAGCCGCTGGACTACATCCTCATCGACTGCCCGCCCTCACTCGGCCTGCTGACGGTTAACGCGCTCGTCGCCGGCCAGGAGGTCCTCATCCCAATCCAGTGCGAGTACTACGCGCTGGAAGGCCTGGGCCAGTTGCTCCGCAATGTCGACCTGGTCCGGGGGCACCTCAACCCCGCCCTGCATGTGTCGACCATCCTGCTCACCATGTACGACGGCCGGACGCGCCTTGCGTCCCAGGTCGCGGAAGAGGTGCGCAGCCACTTCGGCGACGAGGTGCTGCGGACGAGCATTCCCCGCTCCGTCCGTATCTCCGAGGCGCCGAGCTATGGGCAGACGGTGCTGACTTACGATCCAGGGTCAAGCGGTGCCCTCTCCTATCTTGAGGCGGCACGAGAAATCGCGCTGAGGGGTGTCGGTGTCAGCTACGACGCCACGCACGCCCACCTCGGCGCACAGGGTGATCCGAAGATGGTGGAGGGGATTCAGTGAGTGATCGACGGAGGGGGTTGGGTCGTGGTCTCGGCGCGCTGATCCCCGCTGCTCCGACCGGGGAGAAGCCGCAGGCTCCGGCGACGGCTGGGGGCGCGAGCTCCGCGTCGTCCACGGCTGTCCCGGTGCTGACCGGTGACCGCGGTGAACGGGGGGTGGCGGCGGCCAAGGTGACCACACTGCCGCCTGTTTCACGTGAAACATCGCCGCCGCCGGCGAGCAGCCCGGCTGAGATGAACGCGTCGGTGATGGGTGCCCACTTCGCCGAGATCCCCCTCGACTCCATCACGCCGAACCCGCGTCAGCCGCGTGAGGTCTTTGACGAGGACGCGCTGGCCGAACTCGTCACCTCCATCAAGGAGGTCGGACTCCTCCAGCCCGTCGTCGTCCGCCAGCTCGGTTCCGGGCGCTATGAGCTCATCATGGGTGAGCGGCGTTGGCGAGCCTGCCGTGAGGCGGGGCTCGCGGCCATCCCGGCGATCGTGCGGGCCACGGATGACGAGAAGCTCCTCCTGGACGCCCTGCTGGAGAACCTGCACCGGGCCCAGCTGAACCCGCTGGAAGAGGCGGCCGCCTACGACCAGCTACTCAAGGACTTCAACTGCACGCACGACCAGCTGGCGGACCGGATCGGCCGTTCCCGCCCGCAGGTCTCCAACACCCTGCGTCTGCTGAAGCTCTCCCCGGCGGTGCAGCGGCGGGTCGCCGCGGGGGTTCTCTCGGCCGGACATGCCCGGGCGTTGCTCTCCGTCGAGGACTCGGAGGAGCAGGACCGGCTGGCCCATCGGATCGTCGCCGAGGGGCTGTCAGTGCGGGCGGTCGAGGAGATCGTGACCTTGATGGGGTCGCGGCCGACGACGGCTCCTCGCTCCAAGGGCCCGCGTGCCGGTGGGCGCGTCTCTCCGGCACTGTCCGATCTTGCGACGCGTCTGTCCGACCGCTTCGAGACGCGGGTGAAGGTCGACCTGGGACAGAAGAAGGGCAAGATCACCGTCGAGTTCGCTTCCATGGAGGACCTGGAGCGCATCCTCGGCACACTGGCTCCGGGCGAGGGCCCGGTCATGCAGAAGAGCCTTCTGGACGGCGAAGAGCCGGAGGAGGAGATGGAGGGCTGAGCCCGTTCGAGGGACGGCTTCGTCTCGATCGATCAGCGCGGGCGGGTCGTGTCCGGTGTGTACCGGAACACGGCCTGCTCTTTGCTTTCAGGCGGTATCGATGCAATCGCATCGTCGGTACGATGCGATTCGGGTACGACGCATCCACCCGGCGGTACCTCTAGAGGGAGGCAGGGGCATGCGAACGGTAAGCCGCACCGGAATGCTCGGCGCGGTCTTGGGGCTGGGCGCGGTCGGCGGATTCGTCGGCAGCCTCCTCAAGGAACGCAGCGCTCTGACAGCCGCGCGTGGCGCCGCAGGCGAAGGAAGCGAGGAACCGCCTTCATGGGCCGTAGGCTCGTACCGCTCACGCTGGACAAACTTCAAGACCTTCCCCAGCGCTGCCGTGCGTGCGTCTTCTGGGAGCTGGACCCCGTCAGTGGTGAAGCAGCGCTGAAGGCCGGCACGTCCGTGGCGGAAAAGGAAGCGTGGATCTCCGCGGTCCTGCTGGACTGGGGCTCCTGCGGCCGTGTCGTCTACGTCGATGACGCGCCCGTGGGCTTCGTGCTCTACGCTCCCCCCGCCTACGTCCCTCGCTCCACGGCGTTCCCCACGAGTCCCGTCTCTCCGGACGCGGTGCAGCTGATGACCGGCTTCATCATGCCGGGCTACCAGGGGCAGGGGCTGGGCCGTGTGATGGTCCAGACGGTCGCTAAAGACCTGCTGCGGCGGGGCTTCAAGGCCATCGAGGCATTCGGGGACGCCCGATGGAAGGAACCCGCCTGCATGCTCCCCGCCGACCATCTGCTGGCCGTGGGGTTCAAGACCGTCCGGCACCACCCGGCCCACCCGCGGCTCCGGCTGGAACTCCGGACGACGCTGTCCTGGAAGGAAGACGTGGAAATGGCGATCGACCGGTTGCTGGGCGCCGTGCAGAAGGAACCGGCGCTGAGGCCGCTGTAAGCGAGCTGCCACACACGAATGGGCCAACCCTGAAGGGTTGGCCCATTCGTGTTTCACGTGAAACATCGCCGCCGGCTCGGCGGCCCTGCCGTGATTACTCGGCGACGAAGTCCTCGAGGTCGCGAACGATCGCAGCCTTCGGCTTCGCCCCCACGATGGTCTTGGCGACCTCGCCGTTCTGGTAGACGTTCAGGGTCGGGATGGACATGACCCCGTACTTGGCGGCGGTGTTCGGGTTCTCGTCGATGTTGAGCTTGACGACCTCGATCTTGTCGCCGTACTCGGCGGCGATCGCCTCGAGGGACGGAGCGATCTGGCGGCAGGGACCGCACCAAGCGGCCCAGAAGTCCACCAGGACGGGCTTGTCGCTCTTCAGGACGTCCTGCTCGAAGGAGTCGTCGGTCACGTTCTTCAGGGTGCCGGCCACAGCGGGCTCCTTAACTGGTCGTGCGGTGGGGTGGTTGGAGGTCTCAGACGGTGGACTTCTCGGGCTCGGCCTTCTGCTCGTTGTCCGCGAGGGCCGCGAGGAAGCGCTCGGCGTCGAGGGCAGCGGAGCAGCCGGTACCGGCCGCGGTGATCGCCTGGCGGTAGGTGTGGTCGACCACGTCGCCGGCGGCGAAGACACCGGTCAGGTTGGTGCGGGTGGACGGCGAGTCGACCTTCAGGTAACCCTCCTCGTCCAGGTCCAGCTGGCCCTTGAAGAGCTCCGTGCGCGGGTCGTGGCCGATCGCGATGAACAGGCCCGTCACCGGCAGGTCCGACAGCTCGCCGGTCTTGACGTTGCGCAGCTTCAGGCCGGAGAGCTTCTGCTCGCCCTGGATCTCGGCGACCTCGCTGTCCCAGGCGAACTTGATCTTCGGGTCGGCGAAGGCGCGCTCCTGCATCGCCTTGGAGGCACGCAGGGTGTCCCGGCGGTGGACGACGGTGACGGACTTGGCGAACCGGGAGAGGAAGGTGGCCTCCTCCATGGCGGTGTCACCGCCACCGATCACGGCGATGTCCTGCTCCCGGAAGAAGAAGCCGTCACAGGTGGCGCACCAGGAGACCCCCCGGCCGGAGAGCGTGTCCTCGTTCGGCAGACCGAGCTTGCGGTGCTGCGAGCCGGTGGTGACGATGACGGCCTTCGCCTGGTGCACCGTGCCCGCGGTGTCCGTGACGGTCTTGATCTCACCGCTCAGGTCGACGGAGACCACGTCGTCCGGGATGAGCTCGGCGCCGAAACGCTCGGCCTGCGCACGCATGTTGTCCATGAGCTCGGGACCCATGATGCCGTCGCGGAAGCCGGGGAAGTTCTCCACGTCGGTGGTGTTCATCAGTGCACCACCCGCGGTGACCGCACCCTCGAAAACCAGCGGCTTCAGCGACGCGCGCGCGGTGTAGAGCGCCGCCGTGTATCCGGCGGGCCCGGAGCCGATGATGATCACGTTACGGACATCGCTCACGGCTTGATTCCTCGTCTCTGGACTGTGTCGTACGGCCGGTGGGAGCCTGTCTCACAGCTCTCACCCCACCCAACGGATCCTAAGGGGCATGCATTCCCGGTGTGCCGGGGCACACGGAGGCGCGACAGCGCACGGGATGCCATGCAGCGCGAGGACCGAGCGTGCGGGCTCAGGAACGCGCGTAGGAGTGCGACAGCAGCACCTTGGCCGTGACCTCCGGGTGGCGGACACAGGCCGCGTCGACCAGGTAGGCCGTGACGCGGGTGCTGTCGCCGGAGGCGTCGGGCAGTACGACGAGATAGGCCTCCTTGCCGTCATAGGTGCCCGCCCGGGCGGCGAGTGGGGTGCTGCTGTCGTTGATGCCCTGCCGTACGCACGAGGGGACCGTCTGGGGCCGGCTCTTCAGCAGCTTTGGCTTGCCGGTACCGGGACCGGAGTCCACGCCGAAGCTGTGCGGGGCGTGGGTGTCGCCCGGCGGCTGCTGTTCCTGGTCGAGGAGATCGGCGACGTCGTTCTTGAGAGTGCTCGCGGAGAAGGTGTCTGCGGACGTGATCGGACGGTCGTGCGCCGCGGTGTCGGATCCCTTGTTGTCGTGGAGCGTCGCCAGAACCACGGACGTCACGCCCAGGGCGGCGAGAGCGACGACGGACCCCAGAACGGCGACCCTGCGACGTCCCCGCCGGGCCCCTGTCTTGCGACCCGGTCCGGTGCTGGAGGCGCGAGGGTGACCGGAGGGGCGATCCGCGGCCGATGTTTCACGTGAAACACGCGTGCCACCCGAGACAGGGACCTCGGCGGCGAGAGCCGCATCGATACGGTCCGCCACATCGGCCGGCATGGCGGGCACATCCGGCAGGGAGCCGAGCAGGCCACGGATCTCCGTCAGCGACGTGTGGACGTCGGCGCATGGCTCGCACTCGTCCAGATGCCGCTGCAGCTCCGTTGCCTGGGCGGGGCCGAGGAGGCCTTCGGTGAGGTCGGAGATCTCCGTGACGTCCGGGTGCCCGGCCGCGTCTGTCGTGGATGTCACGCTCGCCCACCTCCGCCCTTCACAGCAGCTGAATCGCTTGATCCCGTGTCCTGCGTGTGCGTGCCTTCAAGACCCTTGCCCTTCGGACTCGTGCCCTTACGGCCCGTGCCTTCAAGACCTGTCGCCGGTGGGACGGATGTCCCCTGCGCCCGGTTCCGTCCCGCACCCGATTCCTTCTCGTCGCCGGTGCGGCCCGGTCGCAGATGGGTGAGCAGCGGCAGGAGTCTCGCTCTGCCCCGAGCGCAGCGGCTCTTCACCGTTCCGGTCGGTACATCGAGGATGCGGGCGGCCTCGGCGACCGGGTAGCCCTGCATGTCCACGAGCACCAGGGCGGCCCGCTGATCCGACGGGAGCGTGTCCAGCGCCTCGACGAGCTGCCGCTGCACGTCGTTCCTCTCGGCGGGCGCCGAGGCCGACTCGTGCGGCTCCAGCAGCTGCTCCAGGCGCTCGGTGTCACTCACGGGCGAGGTCTTGCGCGAGGCGGCCTTGCGGACCCGGTCCAGGCAGGCGTTCACCGTGATCCGGTGCAGCCAGGTCGTGACGGCCGACTGGCCACGGAAGGTCCCCGCGGCCCGGTAGGCGGAGACGAACGCGTCCTGCACGGCGTCAGCGGCCTCCTCGCGGTCGCCCAGCGTGCGCAGGGCGACCGCCCAGAGACGGTCACGGTGGCGGCGTACGAGCTCACCGAAGGCTTCGGGGTCGCCCTCCACATGACGGGTGAGCAGCTCCTGATCGCTCGCTCCGCCGTATCCGGCGCCGTCCGCCATCTGACCCCTTCCCTCTCGGTGGGACGTCAGCCCGTGAACTTCACGTCGGTGATGGCCTGCTTGTAGCCGGATCCGCTGTAGCCGTCACTGGGGGCCATGGGAACGTCCGTGAGCCACAGAAGCACGTACTGCGTCTTCACCGACTTGGTTGCCTTCACCGTGAGAGAGGACCTGCTGGTGGTCGCGGTTCCGATCTCCTCCATCCCGTTGATCCCGGTGGAGGGGCTCAGGGAGTCGGCGGCGTAGAGATGGACCGTCGTGTGGTCACCGACGTAGCGCAGCCCTATCGACGCCGTCGAGATCTCCTTGACAGAGCCGAGGTCGTAGACGATGCCCACACCCGGTTTGTAGGGAGCGAGCTGTGGGCCGTCGTTGTAGCGCTTGGTCCGCCAGTACGTGGAACTGTCCCCGTCATACGTCTTGTCGACGTCTCCGGGAGCCTGTGCGTCACCACTGGCGACGTACTCCCGTGCCCCCTGGATCTGGAGTGGCTGGGCCGGCTTCGGCTGGTTGTCGTTCTTGTCGCCGCCGTCCTGGGTCTGCGACTGGGGGTCGTCGGACTTGCCTCCCTGGTCCAGCAGGGCGTCCGCGAGCTGCCAGCTGCCGAGGCCCAGGGCGGCGATGAGGAGGGCCGAGACGGCCCACTTCAGGGCCTTGCCGGTGCGGCTCTGCAGCGGGGGCGGCGGGGTCGGGACCGGCTGGGTGACCCCGGGATGCGGTGCCGGACGGCCGTACGAGCCCTGCTGGTAGGAGGTGCCCTGGTACTCCGGTGGCGCGGTGAATGTCGGCTCCGGCGGCCGCACGCGCGGCATCTCACCGATCGCCTTGACCAGTTCCTCCGGGGTGGTGCACGCCGACTCGTGCCGGGAGGCGGTGGCGCCGTCGTTGACGAGGGCGCGCATGGCGAGTTCGGACAGCCCGCGGTGGACGCCCGCGCGCACCTGGTCGGGGGCGATGAGGCCGATGTCCTTGGGCAGGCCGGACATGCCGTAGGCGTCGCTCTCGTACGGCCAGCGCTGGGTGAGCGCCGCGTACAGCAGGGCGCCGATCGCCTCGGTGTCCGTGCGCTGCGGGGTGTCGGAACTGATGCCGCGCAGCGCTGCGTTCACGGCGAGGCCGCGGACCCGCCACTGACCGGTGGAGGTGCGCAGCACGGCATTGGGGTTCAGGCGCAGATGGGCGAGGCCCTCGCGGTGCGCGGCGGCCATGGCGGAGGCGATCTGGCTGACCAACTGGTAGGCGTCGTGCGGCTCCAGAGGGCCCGAGGCCAGAAGCGTGGTCAGCTCCGTCGCGTCGGGCAGCCATTCGTGGACGACGTAGACGAGGTCGTTCTCCTCGACGGCGTCGAGCACCTGCACGAAGCGGGGATCGCCGAGCAGCGCGGAGGAGCGGGCCGCGGCCAGCACGGACCGGGCTCGCGTATGGTCCGCGGGCAGGATGTGCACCCCGACGGCGCGACGGAGCTTCTCGTCCACCGCTCGCCAACTGCTGAACCCGTCCAGACGGGTGACGCACTCCTCGAGGCGGTAGCGTCCGGCCAGTTTGTGGCCGCTGTGAAGTTCGGTCGGTGAGGCCTTCTTCCCGGGACTCTCCGTCCCGTCGCTCCCCTGTGCCTCGTCGTTGTCCGTGCCCCGATCCCGGTTCTGGGCCACCCCGTCGGACGTGGACTGGTCCGCCTCGGCGGTCAGCGACTGCTCGCCGCTGTTGTCTGCCACGTCGACGGCAGCCGTGATCCGTTCCGCCACCGTCGCTCCTGCCTCCCCATCCATCGCGCGCTGTCCGACGCCGAATCCAATTGTGCCCACAGTCCGCCGCTATGCACGACACACGGCTGCGGACGATGGTTGTGCGCCTACCCCCGACTCAACGCCCCAGGCGCCCGCGGACCATGCCCACGAGACCGTTGATTTCCTCGATGCGCATCCGGCGGGCGGCAACGAAGAAGACTCCGAGCAGCAGTGCGCCACCGGCCAGCAGCGCGACGAACGACCCGAAGACGCCCTGGCCCAGCGAGTGGCCGATGCCGTAGCAGGCCGCGCCGCTGACCAGTGCCGCCGGCACCGAGGCGATGCACAGCCGCGCGTACGTCCGCAGCACACGGGAGCCGTCGAGGTCGCCGCCCAGCCGCTGGCGCAGCCGGCGCCAGGCGACCCCGACGCCGATCGCGTATGCGAGACCGTACACGGCCGCCATGCCGGCCACGGACCAGCGGGCCGGAAGCAGGAAGTAACACAGGAGTGAGGCACCCGCGTTGACCGCGGCCACGATGACCGTGTTGTAGAAGGGCGTGCGGGTGTCCTCGTAGGCGTAGAACGCGCGCAGGACGACGTACTGCACGGAGTACGGGATCAGGCCGAGTCCGAAGGCCATGAGCATGTAGCCCATGTTGGTCGCGGCCGTGGTGCCCTGGGAGCCGAAGATCAGCGTGCACATCGGGATGCCGAGCGCGAGGAACCCGAAGGAGATCGGCACGATGGCGACCGCCGTCGTCCGCAGACCCTGCGAGATGTCGTCCCGGACCGCGCCGGCGTCGTTCTCGGCGGCCGAGCGCGAGATGCGGGGCAGCAGGGCAGCCATCAGCGAGACCGTGATGATGGCCTGGGGCAGGCCCCAGATCAGCTGGGCGTTGGCGTAGGCGCTGAAGCCGGTGCCGTCGATGTGCGTGCGGGCGACCGCGGAGGTGGCCAGCTGAGTGACCACCAGGGCGCCCGCCTGGTTGGCGAGGACGAAGAGGACCGTCCACTTGGCCAGCATGGCGGCCTTGCCGAGGCCGTGCCCCTTCCAGTCGAAGCGCAGACGGAGCTTGAACCCGGTCTCGCGCAGGTACGGGATCATCGCGAGTGCCTGCACGACGAGGCCGAGGAGCACGCCGACGCCGAGCAGTCGCTGGCCTTCCGGCGGGATGTTCGTGACGGTCATGTGGGAGTTCGCGGCCGTGCCGTAGACCCACAGGAACGTGCCGAGCGTGAAGATGATGACGATGTTGTTCAGGACCGGTGTCCACATCATCGCGCCGAACTTGCCCCGGGCGTTGAGGATCTGCCCCATCACCACGTGGACGCCCATGAAGAAGATCGAGGGCAGGAAGTACCGGGTGAAGGTGATGCCGACCTCGTTGGCCGCCGGATTGCTGGCGACCGAGTTGGAGAGCATCCGGACCAGAAGCGGCGCCGCGAACATCGTGAGGGCGGTGAGTGCGCCCAGTGCGACCATCACCAGGGTGAGCAGCCGGTTGGCGAACGCCTCGCCCCCGTCGTCGTCCTCCTTCATGGCGCGGACGAGCTGCGGGACGAACACGGAGTTCAGGCCGCCGCCAACGGTCAGGATGTAGATCATCGTCGGCAGCTGGTAGGCCACCTGGAAGGTGTCGCCCAGCAGGGCCGTGCCCAGTGCGGCCACGATCATCGCCGAGCGGATGAACCCGGTGAGCCGGGAGACCATCGTGCCCGCCGCCATGACGGCGCTGGACTTCAGCAGTCCCGCGGCCTTCCCGCCCTTCTTCGCCGCCGGAGCGGGGGCGGGCTCGGCCGCCGGGGCAGGGGCCTGGGCGACGGCCGGTGCGGCGGCGTACGGTCCCATCGGTCCCGCCCCGGCGGCCGGGGCCGGGGCGGGACCGGGAACCGAGGGGACGGCCATCTGCGGGCGTCCGTCCATGTCCTGCGGTGGCTGGTAGCCGTGCTGTCCCGGGCCCTGGTGGCCGTAGCCGCCCTGGCGCATGTCCGGACGGCCGCCCTGCTGCTGGTCACGGAAGAGGTGGGCGAAGGCGTCCGGCTCGTGGTGCTCCTCGCCGGAGTGGCTGACCAGGTCGTCGACGCCGACGAACTGCGTGGTGCGGGGATCCTCGCCGTGCGGCAGGCGCTGGGTGGGGCCCGACGGCTCCGGCGGCGGGGTCTGCGCCCACACACGCGGGTCGGGGGCGTACGGAGACTGCGTGGGGCGGCCGTACAGCGGCTGCTGCGGCCCGTTCGTACCGGGGGGAGGCGGAGGGTGCGCGGCGCGGTCGTACAGCGCCTCGCCGACCGGGTCCTGGGCGGTGAGATCCTGCGCCCGGTAGGGGTCCTCGTCGTAGGCGTCCTGGAGGTACATGTCCGCGGGAGGCTGCGGCGGCGTCTGGCCGTGCCCGGGCGGCGGCGCGTCGGGGTGACCCGAGCCGCCCACGGCCTGGCCGCGGTCACCGTCGTACGGCGCGTTCATGCTTACCCCACCTCATCGTCCCGGGCCCTCCGGGCCACGACATCCTCAACGGTCCACTTTCTCACCCGTGCCGGACGGGTCTGCGCTTTCCGCTGCGGTGTCCGGTGTCGGGTCACTCGGCTGCTCCGGGTCGTCCGCCCGGGACCGGGCGCCGGACTCTTCTGTGAGACGACCGGCGGTGCCTTCGAGGTTCTCCGGCCCACCGCCTACCGGCTCGTCCGCGCTCTCACCGGCTTCTCCGGCGCCGTCCCCACCGTCCTGTGCGTCCTCGGTGCTCCCGGCGGCGTGCGGGTCCCGGGCGGCATCCTTGGCCGCCGCCCGCTTGCGCTGGGTGTACATGCGGAAGCCGGCGAGGACGAGCAGCAGGACGCCGCCGCCGATGACCAGCATCACCGTGGCCGTGATCTCGGTGACCTTCACGTCGAAGGTGACGGGCGCGCCGTATTCCTGGCCGTCCTGCGTGTAGAGCTGGGCGACCACCGTCACGGGGCCGTTGGCGTTGGCCGACGTGGGGAACTTCACGGACTGGCTGTGCCCGCCGGAGACCGCGATGGGCTGCTCCGCGTACGCCTTGCCGTGGATCTTGAGGCGGGTTGGGTTGGTCGAGGTGAGCCGCAGCATCAGGTGGTCGACGCCCTGCACCAGGTTGTTCTGCACCGTCACCGGGATCGTGGCGCTGCGGCCGGAGAGCTTCGTCTCCGACTTGTCGATCAGCTTGACCTGCTCGGAGAGGTCGTCGAGGTACGCCTCCACGCCGTCCCGGAAGCTGGACGCCTCGCCGGTCCGGCCGCGCCACGACGTGGCCATCTCCCGGTTCATGGCCCGTCCGAAGGGCGTGACGACCCGGGACGGGTCGGTGAGGACGACCTGGAAGTTGTCGACCTTGTCCTGCGTCCTGGCGATCGCCCAGAAGGAGGCTCGCCCGAGTTCCTTCTTGCGCAGCGAGGAGGGGTAGTCCGCGGTGGGCGGGATCTTCGTGGTGGCCCCGGGGTCCGGCTTGGCCGCGGCGGCCGCGTTCAGGTCCTGCGACTGGGACCAGGTGCTCTGCTGGAGCGTGGTCAGCGCCTGCGCCATGGCCTGGGCCTGGGAAGCGGTGGGCATGCGCTGCGGGGCCACGACGATGCTGCGCTGCCGGCTCGTCTGGCTGTCGAGCTCCAGGCTCTGGGCGAGGAACTGCTGCACGGCGAGCGTGGTGGCGCCGGCCTGCGTCATATCGCCCTCGAACGCCGTCGACAGGCGGGCGTCCGCGACGATCGCCGTGGTGCCGCCGCCGATCGGACGGGCGGCGGAGGGCGTGTAGGTGAGCCCGCCGGTCTCCTGGAGGCTGTCGCTGCGCGTGATGACCTTGTCGGCGCCCGCGGAGGTGGCGACCTTGACGATCGACCGGTCGATGGCGCCGTCCACGGGCCAGGCGAAGTCCGTGCCCGGCTTCACGTGGAGCACCGTCTCCACCGTGCTGGCGGCGACGTCGGTGGCGTCCTTGAGCTGACTCAGTGAGCCGGTGACGCTCGTGCCGTTGTGGGCGAGGGAGGCCAGGTCCGGGTCTGCGAAGGGCAGGGCCACGACGTCCTTGCCCGCCACCGCCTGCTGGAGCTCGGCGAGCCACTTCTTGGCGACGTCCTGATGGGTGCCCGGCACGGGTGTGCCGTCGCCGGTCTGGATGCGGTAGTTGCGGGTCATGGCGTCGACGGACGCCAGCAGGTCGGGGTCGATCACCCAGGTGACGTCGAGATCCTTGCCCAGCGACAGCATCTGCTCCAGGCGTCCGCCGGGAGCGATGTCCTTGGCGAGGTCGTCGTCGAGGAAGACCGGCGTCTGTTGTGCTCCGGGGCCCGTCTCGGCCGTCATGTGGACGTCGGACACGAGCGGCCACAGATAGGTCGTCTTCGTCTTCGTGCCCGCGTCGTTCGGCTGCCACGGCAGGAACGTGCGCTGGATGCCCAGGACCTGCTCCCAGGGCTGGGCGGAGGTCTGGCCGGACAGCGAGACGGAGAGCTCGTAGACCCCGTTCGTGTCGAGGTTCAGCTTGTCGACCGGCACGGAGACGCTGAAGTGCTGGGCGACGCCCGGAACGAGCCGGGTGAACTTCTGGACGTACTTGTCGCCGACCTCGGGGCCGTCGGCGCCCGGCTCGAACCGGGTGCGCTGGGCCACGCTGTCGATCGCCGAGCGGGTGTCCAGCTCCGGGCCCACGCGCAGGCCCACGTGGGCGTCGGTGACGGCCTGCTTGCCCTTGTTCGTCACCGTGCCGGAGACGGTCAGCGTGTCCCCGTCCGAGGGGGCGCTGGGGCTGAGCGAGTCGAGGGAGACGGCCACCGTGCGCGAGCCCGACGCGGCCTGCTGGGACTCCTGCCCGGCGGCATGTGCGGACGGCATGGCGGGCAGCTGGAGCAGGGCGGCCAGCAGCGGCGCTCCGGCGAGCAGCGCCCCGGCACGCCGCAACCGGCGGCGGGCAGGTGAGGGACTGGTCCCCTGGAATTCTGCCGCCTCGGCCACGCGCTCGCCCGTCCCTCGTCGTCAGTGGTCGTCGGATGTGCGTCCACGCATGGTAACGATGTGCGCCGAGGGGAAGTGCCACGGAGGCGGCCCCAAGATCGCTGAACGCGAATGGACGCCCTGGATATACCCGTATCCAGGGATGCTGTTCGTTACATCACAAAGGCAGGGTTTGAGGAGGTAATAGAGAGGTCTGCCGCAGGACCTCCGGTGGTGTCGACCCGACGGACCGGCCGAGCCCGGTGCCCGAACAATGACGGCGCGGTCGAGCGCCCGGGCCACGTACCCTTTTCTGTTGTGCCGAACGCCAACGAAGACACTTCCCCTGCCCTGAACCAGGTGCAGCAGCGCGCGGTGAGCGAGCTGCTGCTGGTGGCCCCCGTCGCCGACGAGCTCGCGCGCCGTTTCCAGGAGGCCGGGTTCTCTCTCGCCCTGGTCGGAGGCTCGGTCCGGGACGCACTGCTCGGCCGGCTCGGCAACGACCTGGACTTCACGACCGACGCCCGCCCCGAGGACGTACTGAAGATCGTGCGGCCATGGGCGGACGCCGTCTGGGAGGTCGGGATCGCCTTCGGCACGGTTGGGGCGCAGAAGCAGGCCCGCGTCGGAGACGTCGACCGGTGCTTCCAGATCGAGGTGACCACCTACCGGTCCGAGGCCTACGACCGTTCCTCGCGCAAGCCTGAGGTGTCGTACGGCGACTCCATCGAGGAGGACCTCGTCCGCCGTGACTTCACGGTCAACGCCATGGCCGTGGCGCTGCCGGAGAAGACGTTCATCGACCCGCACGGCGGGATCGGCGACCTCGAGGCGCGTGTGCTGCGCACCCCGGGCACACCCGAGGAATCCTTCTCCGACGACCCGCTGCGCATGATGCGGGCCGCGCGCTTTGCCGCCCAGCTCGACTTCGACGTCGCCCCCGAGGTCGTCACGGCGATCAAGGACATGGCGGGGCGCATCGAGATCGTCTCGGCCGAGCGTGTCCGGGACGAGCTGAACAAGCTGATCCTGTCGGCCCACCCGCGCAAGGGCCTGACCCTGCTCGTCGACACCGGTCTCGCCGGTCATGTCCTGCCCGAGCTGCCCGCCCTGCGCCTGGAGAGCGACGAGCACCACCGGCACAAGGATGTCTACGACCACACGCTGATCGTGCTGGAGCAGGCAATGGCGCTGGAGGAGGAACCCGACCTGGCCCTCCGCCTTGCCGCCCTGCTGCACGACATCGGCAAGCCGCGCACGCGTCGCTTCGAGAAGGACGGCCGGGTCTCCTTCCACCATCACGAGGTGGTCGGCGCGAAGATGACCAAGAAGCGCATGACCGCGCTGAAGTACTCCAACGAGCTGGTGAAGGACGTTTCACGGCTGGTCGAACTCCACCTGCGCTTCCATGGCTACGGCACTGGTGAGTGGACGGACTCGGCTGTCCGCCGCTACGTCCGCGACGCCGGCCCGCTGCTTGACCGCCTTCACAAGCTGACTCGCTCGGACTGCACCACCCGCAACAAGCGCAAGGCGGCCGCGCTGTCCCGGGCGTACGACGGTCTGGAGGAGCGCATCGCCCAGCTCCAGGAGCGGGAAGAGCTCGACGCGATCCGCCCGGACCTCGACGGCAACCAGATCATGGAGATCCTGGGCGTCAAGCCCGGCCCGGCCGTCGGTAAGGCGTACAAGTACCTGCTGGAGCTGCGTCTTGAGAACGGCCCGATGGAGCACGATGCGGCGGTGGCGGCCCTCAAGGAGTGGTGGGCCGAGCAGGAGGAGCAGGGCTGAGGTCGTGTGAAGAGGGCCTGTGTTTCACGTGAAACACAGGCCCGAGAAACGCTGAGGGGCGATGTTTCACGTGAAACATCGCCCCTCAGTCATGGGTCATCCGGGTGTTACTGCGTCTCCTTCAGGCACAGCACCACGTCGTGCCCGCCTCCGGACTGGATGTAGGAGATGGTCCACCCCTTGACGCCTTCGCACTTGTCCTCGTCGGAGGAGCCGTCGAACTTCTGGACCACCTTGAACTCCGCCTCACTGGACGAGCAATCGACCTCCTTGAGGTCGGGGCTGGAGTCCGTTCCCTTGTTGTGCAGGCAGGAACCCACCGAGGTCGTCTCGGCGTCGTTCTGGCTGAACCACCAGCCGATGCCGAACTTGATGAGGAGGATGACGATGGCGAAGACGACCGCACCGATGATGCCCAGCGCCTTCTTGGCCCCGGACTTCGGCGGAACGGGCGGCGGGACCGGTGCACCCTGCTGCTGCGGGAAGGGGGCGTACGGAGTCTGCGGCGGGTAAGGCTGCTGCGGGGATCCGGGCTGACCGGGCTGCTGCCCCATGGGAGCGTTGGGCGCCTGGGCATACGGGTTCTGGCCCTGGGGCGGCGGCGGAGTGGTCACTTGGGGGTCCCCCTGGAACTTGGGCATGATGGCAGGAACATGCTGTCGAAATAAGACGCACGTAAGTTACAGGCCATGACTGACACTGCTGTAGCCCGGTGGGACTCTGTGTCGTTGATGTGACACTTATCGGCCTGCAAAGCGGGTCATAGCGGCCGCAACCGCGCCGTAGATCACGGCGATCATGACGACGAGCAGGGCCGACCGGCCGTCCGGTGGCAGCATCAGCGCGGCGACCCCCGCGGCGCCGACGAACGCCATGTTGAACAGCACGTCGTACACGGAAAAGATCCGGCCGCGGAAGCCGTCGTCGACCGCGGACTGCACCATCGTGTCCGTGGAGATCTTCGCGCCCTGGGTGGTCAGCCCCAGCACGAACGCCGCGACGAGAAGGGGGCCGGTGGCGAACGGCAGGCCCAGGGCGGCCTCGAGAAGCGCCGCGGAGCCGGCGCACACGGCGATCCAGCGGGCCGGTCCGAGCCGGCCGGCCGCCCACGGTGTCATCACGGCCGCCGCGAAGAACCCGGCGCCGGAGAGGGCCAGCGCCAGCCCGAGCAGACGCAGTCCCTCCCGTGTGTTCGAGGTCAGGCCGTAGCGGCACAGCATCAGCACCATGACGGTCAGTGCCCCGTAGCAGAAACGCATCAACGTCATCGAGGCCAGTGCCCAGGCGGCCTGCCGCCGGGGCGGCGCGGCGAGGTGCCGTACAGCCGCCGCCAGGTCGCGTGCGGTGACGGTCAGTGCCGTGCCCAGCCGTGTCCGCTCCGGCCCCCGGTCGGGCCCGAGCAGATCCGGTGCCATGAGCAGCGAGGTCAGGGCCGCGCACAGATACAGGGCGGCCCCCAGCAGCACCACGGCCGCGTCGGAGTCCGCTCCCGCCAGCCGTACGACGAAGGCGAGACCGCCACCCGCGAACGCGGCCAGGGAGCCGGCGGTCGGCGACAGGGAGTTGGCCATCACCAGCCGCTCGGCGTCGACGACGCGCGGCAGCGCGGCCGACAGGCCGGCGAGGACGAAGCGGTTGACGGCGGTGACGCACAGCGCGGAGACGTAGAACAGCCAGTCCGGCACGGCGGCGACCATCAGCACGGCCGTGGCGGTCGCCATCACGGCACGCGCCAGGTTGCCGTAGAGGAAGACCTGACGGCGGCGCCAGCGGTCCAGCAGGACGCCCGCGAAGGGACCGACCAGGGAATACGGCAGGAGCAGGACCGCCATCGCGGAGGCGATCGCGGCGGGCGAGGTCTGCTTCTCCGGGGAGAAGACGACGTAGGTGGCGAGCGCGACCTGGTAGACGCCGTCGGCGCTCTGGGAGAGCACCCGCACGGCGAGCAGGCGTCTGAAGTTCCTCAAGCGCAGCAGGACACGCAGGTCACGGACGACGGCCATGGGGCACAGCCTCACATGTGGGAGGGCCCCCGGGTGCACGCACGGCGTACACGGACGGGGGCCCAACAGCCCTGGCAGGAGCGGTTTTGTGAAGCGCTCTCTAGCGCTCGACCTCGCCGCGGATGAACTTCTCCACGTTCTCGCGGGCCTCGTCGTCGAAGTACTGCACCGGCGGGGACTTCATGAAGTACGAGGACGCCGACAGGATCGGACCGCCGATGCCCCGGTCCTTGGCGATCTTCGCGGCGCGCAGGGCGTCGATGATGACACCGGCGGAGTTCGGGGAGTCCCAGACCTCGAGCTTGTACTCCAGGCTCAGCGGGACGTCGCCGAAGGCGCGGCCCTCGAGGCGGACGTAGGCCCACTTGCGGTCGTCGAGCCAGGCCACGTAGTCGGACGGGCCGATGTGGACGTTCTTCTCGCCGAGGTCCCGGTCGGGGATCTGGGAGGTGACGGCCTGCGTCTTGGAGATCTTCTTGGACTCCAGGCGGTCGCGCTCCAGCATGTTCTTGAAGTCCATGTTGCCGCCGACGTTCAGCTGCATGGTGCGGTCCAGGATGACACCGCGGTCCTCGAACAGCTTCGCCATGACGCGGTGCGTGATGGTCGCGCCGACCTGCGACTTGATGTCGTCGCCGACGATCGGGACGCCCGCCTCGGTGAACTTGTCCGCCCACTCCTTGGTGCCGGCGATGAAGACCGGGAGCGCGTTGACGAAGGCGACCTTGGCCTCGATGGCGCACTGGGCGTAGAACTTCGCCGCGGCCTCGGAGCCCACGGGCAGGTAGCAGACCAGGACGTCGATCTGCTTGTCCTTGAGGACCTGGACGATGTCGACCGGGGCCTCGGCGGACTCCTCGATGGTCTCCCGGTAGTACTTGCCGAGACCGTCGAGGGTGTGGCCGCGCTGAACCGTCACACCGGTGCTGGGCACGTCGCAGATCTTGATGGTGTTGTTCTCGGAGGCGCCGATGGCGTCCGCGAGGTCCAGGCCGACCTTCTTCGCGTCGACGTCGAAGGCGGCGACGAACTCGATGTCACGCACGTGGTAATCGCCGAACTGCACGTGCATGAGGCCCGGGACCTTCGACGCCGGGTCGGCGTCCTTGTAGTACTCGACGCCCTGCACCAGCGACGCGGCGCAGTTGCCCACGCCGACGATGGCTACGCGAACCGAACCCATTCCGGTTGCTCCCTGTGTGTATTCGGTGAAGCCCCGACGGGACCTCACGTGGCGGTGTCGTCGGGCGTATCCGGTCGGGGAGACTCCCCGGACCGGGGCAGGCCGCCCGTCGTTCCAGTGGTGGTGTCCAGCGACGCGGGTCCCCCGGAGGCGGAACCCTTGAGGTCCCGCCCGGCCCGCTCGCTCTCGATGAGCTCGTTCAGCCAGCGCACTTCGCGCTCCACGGACTCCATCCCGTGGCGCTGGAGCTCGAGTGTGTAGTCGTCGAGGCGCTCCCGGGTGCGCGCCAGAGAGGTGCGCATCTTCTCCAGACGCTCCTCCAGCCGGCTGCGGCGGCCCTCCAGCACGCGCATGCGTACGTCGCGCGACGTCTGCCCGAAGAAGGCGAAGCGCGCGGCGAAGTGCTCGTCCTCGTACGTGTCGGGGCCCGTCTGCGAGAGCAGCTCCTCGAAGTGCTCCTTACCTTCGGCCGTCAACCGGTAGACGATTTTGGCGCGGCGCCCTGCGAGCGCGGCGGAGACGGCGTCCTCAGGAGCGTTCCCCGGCTCCTCGATCAACCAGCCGTTGGCGACCAGCGTCTTGAGGCAGGGATAGAGCGTCCCGTAGCTGAACGCACGGAACACACCCAGTGACGTATTGAGTCGTTTGCGCAGCTCGTAGCCGTGCATCGGAGATTCGCGGAGCAGGCCGAGAACGGCGAACTCGAGGATGCCGGAACGCCGGCTCATCGTCGCCTCCTCTCTCCTGCGATCCGGCGGCGGCGGGGGCCGCTCCGGGTGCCCTGGTGGTGCTTATCTCGGACTGATGTATCGACTCGATACATCACGACGATAGATCCCAGCCCCGGATGCGACAAGAGGGGGCAGAGTGAACGGGATCACATCGCAAGTCGGTCGGAGGCAAGTTGCCTGATTTGGGGTGAACTTCGAGGCTCAGCGGGTTTTGCCAGTGCGTAGTCTGTGCGCCATGCACACCGCCGGGAACCAAGTGACGCCCGGGGGACGTCCCCGTCCCCGGTGCGGTACGGGTGAATACACGACCGACCACATCCGTACTTCGGGGGGACCGGAAACCAGCCGCCGTTTCCAGGCGCGCAAGGGTGCGCCTGCCCGAGGAGTAATCGTTCGATGAGCGAGCACCGTCGCAAACCGCCGCAGCCGCAGGGAGGCGGACGTGCCGCGGCCCGACGTGGCCAGTCCGGCTCGTCCTCCGGCCGCCGCGCGGCACCGCGAGGCGCCAGCGGATCTCCTGCCGATTCCTATGGATCCGGTTCCCAAGGGCCGGGCCCGGGGGCGGGTTCGTATGGCGCGGGAGGTGAGGAGCGCCCGTACGAGGGTCGTGCCGCCGCTCGGCGGGCGGCACAGAGAGGTGGCGGCCGTCGTGGCCGCCCCGACGGCCCGAACGGGCCCGGGCGCGGCCGTGGCCGGGCGGCGCCGCCCGCCAAGAACCGGATCGTCGACTACCCGCGCGCGGGCAAGGACGGATGGCACCGCTGGGTGCCGTCCTGGAAGCTCGTGACGGGGCTGTTCATCGGCTTCCTCGGGAGCATGGTGGCGGTCGCCGGTATCGGCTACGCCATGGTGGGTGTGCCCGATGTCGCCGAGACCGCGACCGCGCAGAACAACGTCTACCTCTGGTCCGACGGCTCGCCGATGGTCTCGACCGGTGGCGAGACGAACCGGCAGATCGTCAACCTGTCGCAGATCCCCGAGGCGATGCAGTGGGCGGTCATCTCCCAGGAGAACAAGACCTTCTACTCCGACAGCGGCGTCGATCCCAAGGGCATTGCCCGCGCGTTCTTCAACATGGCCACCGGTGGCCAGACCCAGGGTGGTTCCACCATCACCCAGCAGTACGTGAAGAACGCGAGGCTGGACGACCAGTCGCAGACGATCTCCCGTAAGTTCAAGGAGATCTTCATCTCGGTCAAGGTGGGCACCACCGTCGACAAGAAAGAGATCCTGGCGGGCTACCTGAACTCGGCCTACTACGGCCGGGGTGCCTACGGGATCCAGGCGGCCGCGCGCGCCTACTTCAACAAGGACGCCCTCGACCTGGACCCGGGCGAGTGCGCCTTCCTGTCCGCGATGCTCAAGGGCGCGACGTACTACGACCCGGCGGGCCAGACCTCCATCGACCCCACCGGGGCCACCGCGGAGAAGAACACACAGCGCGCCCTGACGCAGATGCAGGACACGCTCGACAAGATGGTCCAGGGCAAGCATCTGAGCGTCACCGAGCGGGCCAAGTACACCAAGCTCCCCGACTGGAAGAACCCGCGGTCGAACACCCAGCTGAGCGGTCAGATCGGCTACCTCGTGGACCTGGCCAACAGCTATCTGGTCACCCACAGTGACGAGACCCACATCACCGCGGACAAGCTGCGGCTGGGCGGCTACAAGATCAGGACGACCTTCGACAAGAAGAAGGTCACGAAGCTCGAAAACGCGGTCAAGAAGGTCCAGAAGGCCAACATCAACCCCAAGCTGCGCCCGAAGACGGACACGCACGTCCAGTTCGGCGGGGCCTCGGTGGACTCGAAGACGGGTGCCATCGTGGCGATCTACGGCGGTGAGGACGCGACCAGGCACTTCACCAACAACGCCGACGCTACCGGTGCCCAGGTCGGTTCGACCTTCAAGCCGTTCGTACTCGCCGCGGCCATGCGGGACGGCGTCCGTGACCCCAGCCTGGGCGATTCGCAGTCACAGGACGAACGCACCCAGGTGTCGCCCAAGAGCCGGTTCAGCGGTAAGAACAAGCTCAAGATCAAGAAATACGACGGGACCGTCTGGAGGAACGAGAAGGACGAGGAGTGGCTGCAGACCAACGACGGCAACGAGTCGCGCGGAAAGCCCCCGAGCTACTTGATCGACCTGCGCGAGGCGATGCAGTGGTCGGTGAACTCCGCCTTCGTGCAACTCGGCATGGACGTCGGCCTGGACAAGGTCAAGCAGGCCGCCCTCGATGCCGGTCTGAAGGAGAACAGCCTGACCGGCACCGGCTTCCCGTCCTTCTCCATCGGCATCTCCGACCCCAGCGCCATCCGCATGGCGGGCGCCTATGCCACCTTCGCCAAGAGTGGTGAGCAGAACGACCCGTTCTCCGTCCTGACGGTCGACAGCAAGGACGGGCAGATCTACGAGCACCGGGGCACGCCCAAGCAGGCCTTCACGTCGGTGGTCGCCGACAACGTCACGGACATCCTCAAGACCGTGGTCGAGAAGGGTACGGGCTCCAACGCCCAGCTGCCCGGTCGTGAGGTGGCCGGCAAGACCGGTACCACGGACGGGAACAAGTCCGCCTGGTTCGTCGGCTACACCCCGCAGCTCTCCACTGCGATCGGTATGTTCCGGCTGGACGACAACGAGAAGAACAAGTCGCGGAAGTTCGAGGAGATGTACGGCACGGGTGGCCAGGACAAGATCCATGGCGCCTCGTTCCCGTCCGAGATCTGGCACGACTACATGCTGGAGGCACTCCAGGGCGTGCCGGCCGAGAAGTTCCCGAAGCCCGAGCCCATCGGCGAGATCGTCAACCCGGTGCCCAGCCCCACGCCGACGCCCTCGCCCACCCCGACCGAGGAGACCAGCCCGACACCGTCTCCCACGCCCAGCGAGGTCGAGCCCAGCCCGACGCCCTCGCCGACCCCGTCGCGCTGCGGCTTCTTCGGCTGCGACGGCAACGGCGGTAATACGGGCGACGGCGGTACGGACGGAGGCAGCAGCCCATCGCCCTCACCGACCGATTCAGGCAGTGGCAATGGCAACGGCAACGGAGGCGGCAACAGAGGCAACGGCAACGGAGGCTTCTTCGGAGGCACGACCAACTAGCCGCCTGACCGCCCCACGAGGTTGTTTCACGTGAAACGAGGGCCGCCGCACCTGCCGGGTGCGGCGGCCCTCGGCCTTTTCCCGGATGCGTACGGCAGGATGTGCCCCATGCCCAGTGCTGAATCGACGCAAGCGAGCGTGCACGAGCCGGACCCGGTGCGGCCCACCAAGGAGGACGAGGTCGCGGCGGCCGGCAGTGAGCTGATCGGCGGCCCCGTCGGGCGGCGTGCCCTGCTCGGGAGGTCCTGGTGGACCCCCGTACGGGTCGTCGCGCTCGTCGCGATCGGCATGTTCGCCCTCGGCCTGGTCCAGAAGGTCCCCTGCTACCACGGTGCCTGGTTCTTCGGTGCGAGTTCGCAGTACACGAAGGCCTGCTACTCGGACATTCCGCACCTCTACCAGGGGCGCGGCTTCGCCGAGGGCCTCGTGCCCTACTTCGACAAGCTCCCCGGCGACATGCCGTACCTGGAGTACCCCGTACTGACCGGGGTGTTCATGGAGGTGGCCTCCTGGCTGACCCCGCACAGCGGCAGCATCCAGCACCAGGAACAGTGGTACTGGATGGTCAACGCCGGGATGCTGATGGTGTGCGCGGCCGTCATCGCCGTCTGCGTGGCCCGCACACACGCCCGGCGACCGTGGGACGGAATGCTGGTCGCCCTCGCGCCGGCCTTCGCGTTGACCGCCACCATCAACTGGGACCTGCTGGCGGTCGCCCTGACGGCCGCCGCGATGCTGATGTGGTCCCGCGGGCGCTCGGTCGCGTTCGGCGTCCTGCTGGGCCTCGCCACGGCCGCCAAGCTGTATCCCGTCTTCCTGCTCGGCCCGCTGTTCGTACTGTGCTGGCGGGCGGGCAAGTGGCGGGACTTCGGCAAGGCCCTGGCGGGCGCCGTCGTCGCCTGGCTGGTGGTGAACCTGCCGGTGATGGCCTTCGCCTCGGAGGGCTGGTGGCAGTTCTACAAGTTCAGCCATGACCGGGGCGTCGACTTCGGCTCCTTCTGGCTCATCTGGGCCCAGAACTCGACCAGCCCGCCGAGCACCGACTTCGTCAACACCACGGCCACGCTGCTCGTGGTGCTGTGCGCCCTCGGTATCGCGGCGCTGACGCTGTACGCCCCGCGCCGTCCGCGCTTCGCCCAGCTCGCCTTCCTGATCGTGGCGGCCTTCATCGTCACCAACAAGGTCTACTCGCCGCAGTACGTCCTGTGGCTGGTCCCGCTGGCCGCGCTGGCCCGCCCCAAGTGGCGGGACTTCCTGATCTGGCAGGCCTGCGAGGTGGCGTACTTCCTCGGCATCTGGATGTACCTGGCGTACACGACCAGCGGAGACGCCCACAAGGGTCTGCCGACCGACGGCTACCACTGGGCGATCGCCGTGCACTTGCTGGGCACGCTGTACCTGTGCGCGGTCGTCGTGCGCGACATCCTCATGCCGGAACGGGACGTGGTGCGCCGCGCCGGCGACGACGACCCCTCGGGCGGTGTCCTCGATGGTGCCGAGGACGTCTTCGTCCTCGGCACCCGGGCTCGTCCGCAGCACCGGGAGGCGGACTTCGGCGGACCGCAGGTGGAGTGGGGCGGACAGGGCACGTCGGCACCCCAGAGCGGTTCGCTCTGAGCGAACAGGGATTTCAGGAGGTCATGCGAAAGGCCGTACCCGGCACCGCCGGGTACGGCCTTTCGTGTGAGAACGGCTGCTCGGGGGACCGCTCAGTGGTCCATGAGCCGGTCGAACTGCGTGGTGGTGTGGCGCAGATGGGCCACCAACTCGTCACCGACCTTGGGCTCTTGTGCGTCCGAGGGAACGAACAGGATCGACACCTGCATATGCGGCGGCTCCGCGAACCAGCGCTGCTTGCCGCTCCAGACGAACGGGGAGAGGTTGCGGTTCACCGTGGCCAGGCCGGCGCGGGCGACGCCCTTGGCGCGCGGCATGACGCCGTGCAGCGCCTTGGGTGCCTCCAGACCCACTCCGTGCGACGTACCGCCCGCCACGACCACCAGGAAGCCGTCCGAGGCCGCCTTCTGCTGGCGGTAGCCGAAACGGTCGCCCTTGGTGACCCGCGTGACGTCCAGGACCGCGCCTCGGTACTCGGTGGCCTCGTGGTCCCCCAGCCAGAGCCGCGTGCCGATACGGGCACGGAACTGCGTCTGCGGGAACTGCTGCTGCAACCGGGCGAGTTCCTCCGCCTTGAGGTGGCTGACGAACATCGTGTGCAGCGGCAGGCGGGCCGCGCGCAGCCGGTCCATCCAGCCGATGACCTCTTCCACGGCGTCCGAACCGTCCGTGCGGTCCAGCGGCAGATGGATGGCGAAGCCCTCCAGCCGGACGTTCTCGATGGCGGCGTGCAGCTGCGGCAGGTCCTGCTCGCTGATGCCGTGCCGCTTCATCGAGGACATCACCTCGATGACGACACGGGCCCCGACGAGGCCGTACACCCCGTCGACCGATGACACCGAGCGGATCACACGGTCGGGCAGCGGCACCGGCTCCTCGCCGCGGCGGTAGGGGGTCAGCACCAGCAGGTCACCGCTGAAGAAGTCCTTGATGCGGGCGGCCTCGTACGTCGTGCCGACGGCGAGGATGTCGGAGCCCAGCCGGGTGGCCTCCTCGGCCAGCCGCTCGTGCCCGAATCCGTAGCCGTTGCCCTTGCAGACCGGGACCAGCCCGGGGAACTGCTCCTGCACGTGCTTGTGGTGCGCCCGCCAGCGCGCGGTGTCGACGTAGAGCGTGAGCGCCATGGCCGGACCTGGAACCTTTCTCGGGGGTGCGGTGTATCAGAAGTATGGAAGGTGTCGACGGGGTCGAAGCGAAGAGCGTCAGGTCAGCGGCGCGACATGTAGATGTCGAGCGCCTTGTGGAGCAGCTTGTTCAGCGGGAAGTCCCACTCCCCGAGGTACTCGGCGGCCTGGCCGCCGGTGCCGACCTTGAACTGGATCAGTCCGAAGAGGTGGTCGGTCTCGTCCAGCGAGTCGGAGATGCCGCGCAGGTCGTAGACGGTGGCGCCGAGCGCGTAG
Organism: Streptomyces sp. NPDC001204; assembly: GCF_053598035.1. Classification (NCBI taxonomy): domain Bacteria; kingdom Bacillati; phylum Actinomycetota; class Actinomycetes; order Kitasatosporales; family Streptomycetaceae; genus Streptomyces; species Streptomyces sp. NPDC001204. The sequence goes on from NZ_JBSFJL010000012.1 coordinate 160,613, forward strand.
GCGTCGCGCAGCATCCGCCACTGCATCGCGTTCGAGGGCCGGACCTCACGGCCGATGTTGTCGGAGGCACCGTAGGAGTACCAGACGTGCCCGCCCACGATCAGCATCGTCGCCGCTGCCAGGTTCACGCCGTTGTGCTGGGCGAAGTACAGCCGCATGCGGTTGGGGTCCTCGGTGTTGAGGGCCGTCCACATGCGCTGGAAGTACGACAGCGGGCGGGGCCGGAAGTGGTCGCGCACCGCGGTGATCTCGTACAGCCGCTGCCATTCCTCGAGGTCCTGGTAGCCGCCCTGGACGACCTCGACCCCGGCCTTCTCCGCCTTCTTGATGTTGCGGCGCCACAGCTGGTTGAAGTTCTTGTGCACCTCTTCCAGGGACCGGTTCGCGAGCGGCACCTGAAAGATGTAACGGGGCTGCACGTCACCGAAGCCGGCGCCGCCGTCCTCGCCCTGCTGCCAGCCCATACGGCGCAGCTTGTCGGCGACCTCGAAGGCGCGGGGCTCGATGAAGTCGGCCTCCAGGTCGCGCAGGCGCTTGACGTCCGAGTCCTGGATGCCCTTCTTGATGGACTCGGAGTTCCAGCGGCGGATGATCACCGGCGGGCCCATCTTCACCGAGAAGGCGCCCTGTTGCTTCAGATGCGCCAGCATCGGCTGGATCCAGTCGTCGAGATTCGGCGCGAACCAGTTGATGACCGGGCCCTCGGGCAGGTAGGCGAGATACCGCTTGATCTTGGGCAGTTGGCGGTACAGGACGAGCCCCGCGCCGACCAGTTCGCCGGTGCGGTCGTCGAACCAGCCCAGGTTCTCCGAGCGCCACTCCGCCTTGACCTCTGCCCAGGCCGGGACCTGCATGTGACTCGCCGCGGGCAGGTTCTGGATGTAGGCCAGATGCTGCTCTCGACTGATGGTCCTCAGGGTCAGGCTCATTCGGGGCGCTCCTCGGGCTGGCGTGTCCCCATGGGTACAGGGGCTCCGGCTCTCGCGCCGAAGCCTACTGCGCCCCAGGAGCGCGCAGACTGGCCGCACGCAACCTTCGCCCCGGCCTGTTCACCGCCGTGGCGCCGGGCGTGCGGTCATACGGGCGGCGTCCGCGGTGTCCGGCGGACGCCGTCCACAAGGAGCGGCCGGGCGTGCCCGTCGTCAGCTGAACAGGCCGCCGAAGAGGCCGCCGTGCGCCAGGCCGAGATAGAAGCCGACCGCGGAGGCGCCGAGGCCGAGGACCAGCCCGAAGCGCTCTCGCGTCGTCACGGAGATCCACTGTCCGTACGCCCCGGTGAGGATCCCCACCAGACCGGCCCAGGAGCTCAGCAGGTGCAGGCTGTGGGAGAGGAGCCCGGTGATGAACGCCAGCACGCCCAGCACCAGGGTCACCACGAGCAGGGTGTCCTGGACCGGGTGGGACTTGCCGTCGGTGGCGAAGAGGCCACCACCCGCGGCGGTGTTCGGTCGCATCGTCTGTGCCATGGGGCACCTCCAGCGAAAAGCGGCGCATCTTAGCGCCGTGCACACCCGAGGTGTCCAGGTTGACGGGTCCGGAGCCCCGATTTCAACCGGAAGCGGGTGTGCGGGTAGTCTGTACGTTCTGCACGGTGTCTGCCCAGGCTGAGCCACGGCCAACCTGGAGAGTCCGTCAGCGGCCCTCGTTGTCAGTGGCGGCTGATGTACTGCAAGCACTGTTGCGCACGCATAACAACCCTCCTGCCACGGAACGACCGTGGCCGTTGAGTCCAGAGGAGGTGGGTTCCACATGCGTCACTACGAGGTGATGGTCATCCTCGACCCCGATCTCGAGGAGCGTTCTGTCTCCCCGCTGATCGAGAACTTCCTTTCTGTCGTCCGTGACGGTGGCGGAAAGGTCGAGAAGGTCGACACCTGGGGCCGTCGTCGTCTCTCGTACGAGATCAAGAAGAAGCCCGAGGGCATCTACTCGGTCATCGACCTGCAGGCCGAGCCTGCGGTCGTCAAGGAGCTCGACCGCCAGATGAACCTGAACGAGTCGGTCCTCCGGACCAAGGTCCTCCGCCCCGAGACCCACTGAGCCCTTCGCTCAGCTGATCTCGGGATTCGAGTAGCAAGCAGCCAGAGCAAACCCGCCGAGAGGTTCCCCCATGGCAGGCGAGACCGTCATCACGGTCGTCGGCAATCTTGTCGACGACCCCGAGCTGCGCTTCACCCCGTCCGGTGCGGCGGTCGCGAAGTTCCGCGTCGCGTCCACTCCCCGCACCTTCGACCGCCAGACGAACGAGTGGAAGGACGGCGAGAGCCTCTTCCTCACCTGCTCGGTCTGGCGTCAGGCGGCGGAGAACGTCGCCGAGTCGCTCCAGCGAGGCATGCGCGTCATCGTGCAGGGCCGGCTGAAGCAGCGGTCCTACGAGGACCGTGAGGGCGTCAAGCGCACGGTCTACGAGCTGGACGTCGACGAAGTCGGTGCCAGCCTGCGCAACGCCACGGCCAAGGTCACCAAGACCTCGGGCCGCGGTGGTCAGGGTGGTTACAGCGGCGGCGGTGGCGGCCAGGGTGGCGGCGGCTGGGGCGGTGGCCCCGGTGGCGGCCAGCAGGGCGGCGGTGCTCCCGCCGACGACCCGTGGGCGACCGGTGCTCCCGCCGGTGGCAACCAGGGTGGCGGCGGCTGGGGCGGCGGCTCCGGCGGCGGTGGCGGCTACTCGGACGAGCCCCCCTTCTAGGCGGGCCGTACCCACACTTCTTGATCACACAGGAGAAACACCATGGCGAAGCCGCCTGTGCGCAAGCCTAAGAAGAAGGTCTGCGCTTTCTGCAAGGACAAGGTCACGTACGTGGACTACAAGGACACGAACATGCTGCGGAAGTTCATTTCCGACCGCGGCAAGATCCGTGCCCGTCGCGTGACCGGCAACTGCACGCAGCACCAGCGTGACGTCGCCACGGCTGTCAAGAACAGCCGTGAGATGGCGCTGCTGCCCTACACCTCCACCGCGCGCTAAGGGAAGGGTGAGCCACACATGAAGATCATCCTCACCCACGAGGTCTCCGGCCTCGGTGCCGCGGGCGACGTCGTGGACGTCAAGGACGGCTACGCTCGCAACTACCTGATCCCGCGGAAGTTCGCGATCCGCTGGACCAAGGGCGGCGAGAAGGACGTCGAGCAGATCCGTCGTGCTCGCAAGATCCACGAGATCCAGACCATCGAGCAGGCCAACCAGATCAAGGCCCAGCTCGAGGGCGTGAAGGTCCGCCTGGCCGTCCGCTCCGGCGACTCCGGCCGCCTGTTCGGTTCCGTCACCCCGGCCGACGTCGCCTCGGCGATCAAGGCTGCCGGCGGTCCCGAGGTCGACAAGCGCCGCATCGAGCTGGGCGCGCCGATCAAGACCCTGGGCGGTCACGAGACGTCCGTGCGTCTGCACCCCGAGGTTGCCGCCAAGGTCAGCATCGAGGTCGTCGCCGCGTAAGGCACTCTGCTCGGCTTGAGTAGTCGGGAAGGGGCCGCATCCGTCGAGGATGCGGCCCCTTCCGCGTGACATGGGTCATGGCGCTGAGGTCAGGGGCGCGGGAAACGGCGTTTCATGTGAAACGTGGCAGCCCGCGGTGTTTCACGTGAAACGGTCAGCGTGTCGCTCCCGTGACGATCCAGCGGCCCGAGCGGGAACGCAGCCACAGCGTCAGCATCCGCACGGTCATCATCAACGTCATGGCCGCCCAGAGCGCGGTGAGCCCGCCGCCCAGAAGGGGAACGAGCAACGCCACAGGCGTGAAGACCGCCAAGGTCACCAGCATGGCGCCGGCAAGATACGGTCCGTCCCCCGCGCCCATCAGCACACCATCCAGGACGAAGACCACGCCGCAGATCGGCTGGGAGAACGCCACCAGGAGCAGTGCGGCCAGTGCCGTGTCCTTGACGAGGGCGTCACTGGTGAACAGCGACAGGAAGAGCGGTCGGCTCAGGATCACCAGGAGCCCGAGGGCGAATCCGGCGGCTATCCCCCACTGCACCATGCGCCGACAGGCCTCGCGAGCGCCCTCCGGATCGTCGGCGCCGAGATAACGGCCGATGATGGCCTGTCCGGCGATCGCGATGGCGTCGAGGGCGAACGCGAGCAGGCTCCACAGGGACAGGACGATCTGGTGAGCGGCGATGTCCGCGTCACCGAGGCGGGCCGCCACGGCCGTGGCGATCATCAGGATCGCCCGTAGGGAGAGCGTACGGACGAGCAGCGGGGCACCGGCCTGTGCGGATGCCCTGATGCCGGCCCGATCGGGCCGCAGGGAGGCGTGGTGCCGGCGGGCCCCACGGACGACCACACCGAGGTAGACCGCCGCCATGCCGCACTGGGCGATGACGGTGCCCCAGGCCGAGCCCGCGATGCCGAGTCCGGCGCCATAGACGAGCCCGACATTGAGGGCGGCGTTGGCGACGAACCCGGCGACGGCGACATACAGCGGCGTCCGGGTGTCCTGGAGCCCGCGAAGGACTCCGGTCGCGGCGAGCACGATGAGCATGGCCGGAATGCCGAGTGAGGAGATGCGCAGATAGGTCGTCGCATACGGTGCCGCCGTGTGCGATGCGCCGAAAAGGTCCACCAGGGCGGGTGCGGTGGGCAGGACGACCGCGATGACGGCGGCCCCGAGCAGCAGTGCCAGCCAGATGCCGTCCATACCCTGGCGGATGGCTGCTGGGATATCGTCCGCGCCGACGCGGCGGGCGACGGCCGCCGTGGTGGCGTAGGCGAGGAAGACGAAGACGCTGACGGCGGTGGTCAGAAGGGCCGAAGCGATACCGAGTCCGGCGAGCTGCGCTGTGCCGAGATGGCCGACGATCGCGCTGTCGGCCATCACGAACAGGGGCTCGGCGACGAGTGCGCCGAAGGCCGGTACGGCCAGCGCGACGATCTCTCGGTCGTGCCGGCGCCGGGTGGCCGGGCGGCGTGCGGGGGCCTGTGTCATGAGCACCAATGTAATCGTCCACAGGTAAGAGATGCAAAGCCCCTGCAGTCCTTACTTGAGGTTTGGCGGCGTTCGCTTGTGCGTACCGTTCGAGGCGATCTTGGTCCGACCGGGAAAGTTTTTCTTCTGCACAGCCGGTGGACGGGAAAGCGGCAGGTCAGCGGGGTCCTGTGGGTGGTGCCGAGGGCTTTTTCACAGGGCTGTCCACCGGCTCGTGCACAGGTTTCGCCGAGTTCTCCACAGCATCGGGGCGCTCGTCCACATGGCCTGTGGATAACCAGATTGGCTGACGCTGTTCTGGGCCCTACCGTGGTCCGGCGCCCGCTCCGTCCGCCGGCTTCCAAAGCGTCATAAACCTGACGCGCCTGAAGCGGAGTTGGGCCTCTCATTTGTCAGTGCCGTCCCGTACAACAGAGGGGCACGGCGAGGTCCGCTCGGCGGACGGGAGGAGGCTGCTCGGTGAGCATTTCCGAGCCCTTGGACGACCCGTGGGCCGACAGCGGTCCAAGTGATCGTCTGCCCGCCTCCCGCCGCCGCCCCGACGGGGAGCGTGGCCGGGACGAGCAGCACGACCGCGGCCGGGAGAACCGCGCGTGGGACGAGGGAGGCTCCGCCTTCGAACGCGTTCCTCCACAGGACCTCGACGCCGAACAGTCGGTCCTCGGCGGCATGCTCCTGTCGAAGGACGCCATCGCCGACGTGGTGGAGATCCTCAAGGGCCATGACTTCTACAAGCCGGCCCACGAGACGATCTACCAGGCGATCCTCGACGTCTATGCCAAGGGCGAGCCGGCCGACCCCATCACCATCGCCGCCGAGCTCACCAGACGTGGCGAGATCAACAAGGTCGGTGGTGCCTCGTATCTGCACTCGCTCGTGCAGACCGTGCCGACGGCGGCGAACGCCGCGTACTACGCCGAGATCGTCCACGAGCGGGCGATCCTGCGCCGCCTGGTCGAGGCGGGTACGCGTATCACCCAGATGGGATACGCGGCCGACGACGACGTCGACGAGATCGTCAACCGCGCCCAGGCCGAGGTCTACGCGGTCACCGAGCAGCGCACCAGTGAGGACTACCTACCGCTGGGCGACATCATGGAGGGCGCGCTCGACGAGATCGAGGCGATCGGTTCGCGCAGCGGGGAGATGACCGGTGTGCCCACCGGGTTCACGGACTTCGACTCGCTGACGAACGGTCTGCACCCGGGCCAGATGATCGTCATCGCCGCGCGCCCCGCGATGGGCAAGTCGACGCTCGCGCTGGACTTCGCGCGGGCGGCGTCGATCAAGAACAACCTGCCCAGCGTCATCTTCTCGCTGGAAATGGGGCGCAACGAGATCGCGATGCGTCTGCTGTCCGCCGAGGCCCGGGTCGCCCTGCACCACATGCGTTCGGGCACGATGACCGACGAGGACTGGACGCGGCTGGCCCGCCGGATGCCGGACGTCTCGGCCGCCCCGCTCTACATCGACGACTCCCCGAACCTGTCGATGATGGAGATCCGTGCCAAGTGCCGGCGCCTGAAGCAGCGCAACGACCTCAAGCTGGTCGTGATCGACTATCTCCAGCTGATGCAGTCCGGCGGTTCCAAGCGAGCCGAGAGCCGGCAGCAGGAGGTCTCGGACATGTCCCGAAACCTCAAGCTGCTGGCCAAGGAACTGGAGATCCCGGTCATCGCGCTCTCCCAGCTCAACCGTGGCCCCGAGCAGCGCACCGACAAGAAACCGATGGTCTCCGACCTGCGTGAGTCGGGATCCATCGAGCAGGACGCCGACATGGTCATCCTGCTGCACCGCGAGGACGCCTACGAGAAGGAGTCGCCGCGCGCCGGCGAGGCCGACCTGATCGTCGCCAAGCACCGAAACGGTCCGACCGCGACGATCACGGTCGCCTTCCAGGGCCACTACTCACGGTTCGTGGACATGGCACAGACCTGATCCGGCGACCCCCGAGTAGGGTCTCGCGGCTGATGTCGTAATCTCACGGGCCGCGTCGTACCGATGTCGTACACGACATCACCGTGAGACTAGCGCGTGGGTGCTGCTGCTCGGCGCCTCGTCTCGTACCTGGTCAGGACCACGCCACCGGGAAACGTCCGCGTCTCCACCAGGTTCAGGTTCACCCAGCTGTCCAGCGCGGTGAAGAACGGCGTGCCGCCGCCCACCAGGACCGGATGGGCGGCGATCACGTACTCGTCGATCAGTCCGGCGCGCATGGCCGCCCCGGCGAGCGTTGCGCCGCCGATGTTCATTGGGCCGCCGTCCTCGGCCTTGAGCCGGGTGATCTCGGCGATCGCGTCGCCGGTGACCAGGCGGGTGTTCCAGTCGACCTTGTCGATCGTCGAGGAGAACACCACCTTCGGCGTGTCCCGCCAGTTCCGCGCGAACTCGATCTCCGCCGGGGTGGCGTTGGGCCGCTGGTCGCCGGTCGGCCAGTAGGAGCTCATCGTCTCCCACAGCTTGCGCCCGTACAGCGACAGGCCACTCGCCTGCTCGTGGTCGAGCCACTGCTGGAACAGCTCGTCGCTCGGCGGTCCGCTCCAGCCGATGTCGTCGCCGGCCGCGGCGATGTAGCCGTCCAGGGTCAGGTTCATGGCGTAGATCAGTTTCCGCATGGCCCAGCCTTCCGTCCGTGGGTGTCCGGCGTATAGACCAGCGCGGCGCGGGAAACTCATCGGTGCGCGATCTGGGCTCGCCGGTAGCCCTCGTGCTCGGGGCTCAGCCTGGTGTACTCGGCCGACTCGGACAAGCCATCTGATCTCGACCTCGCCCTCGCGAGGAAATGCCACGGATTTGAGACTGATCAAGGGTGACAAGGCCGTGAGACAGCCAAGAACGCCCAGGTCACGCAAGATCGACATGTCACGAGCGGCGAGACCCTGCACGACCGCGGACCGCCCGAGCACGGTTCTCCGCGGTCCTTCGGAGAAATCTGCTCGACGGGTGCCGGACACTCCGGGTGGACTGGAGGCATGACGACATCTCAGGATGACCTGCTTGCCGGTACTCGCCGGGCGCTGCTGCACCGGATCGCCGTGGCCCAGACCGAGGGGCGGGCGCCGTCGCTCGTGGCCGCGGTCGTGCGGGACGGGCGGACGGTCTGGCACGGTGCGCGGACGTCGGTGGACGGACACGCACCGGACCAGAACACGCAGTACCGCATCGGCTCCATCACCAAGACCTTCACCGCCGTGCTCGTTCTGCGGCTGCGCGACGAAGGCGTGCTCGACCTCGGGGACCCGCTGGAGAAGCATCTGCCGGGCACCGGCGTGGGGGAGGCGACCGTAGCCGATCTGCTGGCGCACACAGGTGGGCTGGCCGCCGAGTCGCCGGCGCCCTGGTGGGAGAGATCGCCGGGGTCGCTGCGTCCCGAACTGGCCGATGTACTGGGCGAGGAACCGCTGCGGCATCCGGTCGGCCGACGGTTCCACTACTCGAATCCCGGCTACACCCTGCTGGGCGCGCTCGTCGCGGAGTTGCGGGGCGCTCCCTGGGAGGAGGTTCTGCGGCGGGAAGTGCTCGAACCCCTGGGTCTGCACCGCACGAATGCCCGCCCCGAGGCACCGCACGCGCGGGGCTGGGCGGTGCATCCCTGGGCCGATGCGCTTCTGCCGGAGCCCGCCGAGGACCTCGGGCGGATGGCTCCGGCCGGGCAACTGTGGTCCACGGCGGGTGATTTGGCCCGCTTCGCCGCCTTCCTGGTCCAGGGGGACGACGGGGTGCTGAGCGCCGAGTCGCTGCGGGAGATGAGGACTCCGGCGGCTCCGCCCGAGGCGGCGGATGTGGCCTCCGGGTACGCGTACGGCCTGGGGCTCGAGGTGCGGCGGTGGGGCGAGCGCCTCCTCGTCGGGCACAGCGGGTCACTTCCGGGCTTCCTGGCCTCGCTCACCATCGGTGTGGAGGACGACGTGGCAGCGGTGGTGCTGGCGAACTGCACGTCCGGGCCGGCGGTCGCCGCGGTGGGGGCCGACCTCGTGCGGATCGTCGCCGACGCCGAGCCGCGGATCCCGGAGCCCTGGCGGCCGTTGCGGAAGGTCGAGCCGTCGGTGCTGGAACTGACGGGGCAGTGGTACTGGGGGACCTACGGGTTCGGCCTGCGGCTGACGGCCGACGGACTCGCCTCGTTGGAGCCGCTGTCCGGCAACGGCCGGCGTTCGCGGTTCCGGTCGAACGGTGACGGGACCTGGACGGGACTGGAGGGCTACTACGCCGGAGAGGTGCTGCGGGTGGTGCGACGGCCGGACGGGTCCGTGGACCATCTGGACCTCGGGTCGTTCGTGTTCACGCGTCAGCCGTACGACGTAGACGCTTCCGTGCCCGGTGGCGTGGACCCGGAGGGGTGGCGCGGCATCGGGTAGCGCCCTGGAAGCTCTGAAGGGCGGGCGTTTCACGTGAAACGCCCGCCCTTCGGTGTGTTCGAGGTGCTCACAGTTGGAGCTTGAAGCCCAGGTGCGAGGCTTCGAAACCCAGCCGCTCGTAGAAGCGGTGGGCGTCGGTGCGTGTCCTGTCCGAGGTCAGCTGGACCAACTGGCAGCCTTCGCGCCGTGATGTGTCTACGGCCCATTCGATGAGCCGCGTGCCCAGACCGCTGCCGCGCTCGTCCGCGTGGATGCGGACGCCTTCGATGATCGACCGGGTGGAGCCGCGCCGGGACAGGCCCGGAATGATCGTGAGCTGGAGCGTGCCGACGACGCGGTCGTCGCGAACGGCGACCACCAGGTGCTGGTGCGGATCGGCGCGGAGCCGCTCCAGCGCGGTCAGATAGGGCGCGAGGTCGTCCGGGGACTCACGCTGCGCCCCGAGCGGGTCGTCCGCGAGCATGGCCACGATGGCGGGGACGTCGGCGGCGACAGCGGCTCGTATGGCGAGATCTTCCATGTCCCGCACCCTATGGGCTGGTCCGGCCCGCACCGGGACCATGCCGGGGCGGGTCTATGCCGGGGCGGTCGCGTGCAAGGACTCGACGGCCCGGACCAGCGGTGCCAGATCGGGGTTCTTCGCGGCTTCGTCGAGTGCCTCGCGCAGGGCGCCGTCGTTGGTCGGCCGGGCCTGGGTCAGGAGCTTGAGACCGGTTTCGGTGACGTTGGTGTAGATGCCGCGGCGGTCCGTGGGGCACAGATAGCGCTCGAGCAGACCGCGGTCCTCGAGCCGGGTGACCAGCCGGGTGGTGGCGCTCTGGCTGAGGACGACCGCGTCCGCGACCTGCTTCATCTGCAGATGGCCGCCCTCACCGTCGTGCTGCCGGCTGAGCACGTCGAGCAGCGAGTACTCGCGCACGCTGAGATCGTGCCCGGCCTGAAGGGCGCGCTCGACGTGCGTCTCGATCCTGCCGTGCAGCAGGGCGAGCGCGGACCAGCCCTGGGCTAGGGCGGTCAGCGCGGGGTCCCTCGCTGTCATGGGCGTTTCCTCCGTCCCGGAGCGGCTGAATCCAGGATAGGGCAGCACAACGATAGACAGCCGTTGAAGATATAGCGCGTACGCAACTATTGCGCCCTTCCGGCTTGGCGGAAGTCGGGGCTCCGGGAAGACGTGAGCCCGGAGCGGCTGTCTCAGCCCGCCGCCACGGTGAGCGGTGCGAACCGACGGGTCCAGTCCCCGGGCGGCTCCGCGACGCCGTACATCATGACGTCATTGCGCATCACCGGCGCCAGCCCGCGTTCCGTCACCCAGGCCAGCAGCTCTTCGTGGCGTACGTCGATGTCCGTGCGCAGCCGGCGGTCGGTCCGGGCGGCGAGGGAGGCGATCAGAGCCTTGGCCGTCTCCGTGTCCCGGGCGATCAGGGGACCCACGACATGGGTGTCCATGTTGGGCCAGGCCGCCGCGTACCCGATGATCCGGCCGTGCTCCTCGGCGACGCGCAACTGGTCGGCGAACGCGGGCAGTCGCGTGATGGCCGGGGTTCGATCAATGCCGAACACCTCTTCGTCGAGCCGCAGGATGCCCGGGAGGTCCGCCGCGACGGCCGCGCGCGTGGCGACAGGAGTCCGCGACGCGTCCGCTGTGAAGTGCCCGACCACCATCTCCGCCCTGCCGGTGACCTTGAAGCCCAGCTCCTCGTAGAGCGGGCGGCCGAGCGGGGTCGCATGGAGGGTCAGAGGGGTGCTGCCCATCGTCGAGACCACGTGGCGCATCAGGCGCCGTCCGATGCCCTGGCGGGCATGTCGTTCAGCGACCAGGACCATGCCGATGGCGCCGAGATCCGGGCGGCCCTGCGGTCCGTACTCGCTCACGACACACGCGGCGACGAGTCCTCCGTCCGGGTCGTCGATGCCGTAGCCCGTCCCGGCCGTCAGAAGAAAGCTCCACTTGTGCTCCTCCCGCGGCCACCCCCGGTCCTCGGACAAGTCGGCGCAGGCGGTGAGATCGCGAAGCGTCAGGCGGCGGATGGGGGAATGGCGGATGGGGGAATGAGCGGGAGAAGGAGTCGACACGCAGGTCAGGCTGTCCGAAGGACCCCCTCGGCGTCCACCCGTTTCGGACCGGACGTACGTGCTTTTGGCCACGCCTGGGTGACCCGTTCCTCAGCCCAGGTCGGGAGCGTGCATGGCCCGCACGCCCTCGATGTTTCCGTCCAGGTAGTGGCGCAGGGACAGCGGAACCAGATGGACGGAGGCGATGCCGACCCGTGTGAACGGCACCCGTACGATCTCGTACTCGCCGGCGGGCTGGTCCACTTCGGGACCATGCCGCTGGGAGGGGTTCATGGACTCCAGCCGGCAGACGAAGAAGTGCTGCACCTTCACACCGGTCGCGCCGCCGTCCTCGCCGATGTGCTCCACGGTGTCCACGAAGCAGGGCACCACGTCGGTGATCTTGGCGCCGAGTTCCTCGTGCACCTCGCGGTGCAGGGCGTCGACGACGGTCGCGTCCCCGGGCTCGACCCCGCCGCCGGGAGTGACCCAGTAGGGATCGACACCGGGCTTGGTGCGCTTGATCAGGATCAGGTCGTCACCATCGAGGAGAACGGCACGGGCGGTGCGCTTGACCACGGGTCGGACGGTCATGGGAGAAATGTGGCCCGGCTGGTTCCACGTGAAACATCGCACGCCGCCCCGGTCTCATGCCGCGCCCTTCTCCTGCGCCGTGTTTCCTTGTCCTCCCTTCTTCTCCGCTCAGCACCAGGCGGTGGCCGCCCGCAACAGCCACTCATGGGCCCGCGCGATGTGCGGCATCGCCAGCGTCCCGGTACGGACCGCGAGGAAGTAGGTGCGCAACGGTGGCACCGCCGGCTCGTGCAGGGGCACGATCTCCCCCCGTCCCAGGGCGGCCGTGCACAGATACCGGGGCAGCACCGCGAGCCCCGCGCCCGCCACCACGCAGGCGAGGACCGCACGCAGATCGGGGACGATCACCGTGCCGGAGGCCGCGGGCCGGGCCTCGAAGACCGACCCCCAGTAGCGGGAGGCGAAGGGCAGCGACTCGTGGACCTCGATCACGGGGACGGTGTCCAGGGCGGGCACGGCCGTGCGGCGCGGTGTCGCCTGATCGATCCGCTCGGCCCAGCGCGGAGCGGCGACCAGGACGTGCTCCTCGTCGCACAGCGGAGCCGCCGTGAGCAGTCCGCCGCGGGGCCGGGCCGTGCTGATGGCCAGATCGTGATGTCCGGCGGACAAGCCGTCCAGGGCCTCCTCGGCGGTCCCGAAGGAGGTGCGCAGCGCGAAGCCCTGCCCGTCGTCGCCGGTCAGCCCGGTCAGCGCGGGCAGGGCCCGCTCAGCGATGAACTCCGGCGGCCCGGCCAGATGCAGCGTGCGCAGGGAGGACTCGTCGTCGAGGCCGGTCTCGGTGATCTCCACGAGCGCGTCCAGATGCGGCGCGGCCTTGTGCGCGAGCTCGTCGCCGATGGTCGTGGGCGTCACACCGCGGGCCTGGCGCAGGAACAGGGGACGTCCCAGCTGCCGTTCCAGCGTGCGGATCTGGGAGGTGACGGCCGGCTGGGAGAGACCGAGGAGCGCCGCGGCGCGGGTGAAGGAGCCCGCTCGGTGCACGGTCACGAACGTGCGCAGCAATGCCAGATCCATGGCACGCCCACCCCTCTTGGTGCCCTTTGTGTGACCCCCTGGCCCCGCCCAACTATAAATATGTCGATAGGTCTCTGTCGCTACCGTGATTGGACACTGACACAGAGTCAACTAGCCTTGTTCGCGCGGTTCTTCGCGCGCGGAACCGAGGGCGGTCCGAGCCATGAGGGGGGAGGCTCGGACCGCCCGCTGTGCACGGCCGGAAGCGGACGGAGACCGCCGGGACTCACCGGAGACCCGTCAGGGACCTGCCGGGACCTGCCGGCGTCCGGGAAGCGGTCAGTGAGCCGGCTCGGCCGACTCGTCCAGCGCCCGCAGCACATCCGCCACCAGGTCCTCGGGGTCCTCCGCACCGACGGACATCCGGATGAAGCCCTCCGGCACCGCGTCGCCGCCCCAGCGTCCTCGCCGCTCGGCCGTGGAGCGCACCCCGCCGAAGCTCGTCGCGGGGTCCACCAGCCGCAGCGCGTCGAGAAAGCGCTCGGCACGCGCACGCGTGGGCAGCGTGAAGGACACCACGCACCCGTAGCGCCGCATCTGGCGTGAGGCGATCTTGTGCGAGGGGTCGTCGGGCAGCCCGGGGTAGCGCAGCCCGGTCACCTCGGGCCGACCGCGCAGCGCCTCGGCGAGAGCGAGGGCGGAGGCGTTCTGCCGGTCGACGCGCAGTTGCAGGGTGGCGATCGAACGATGGGCGAGCCAGGCCTCCATCGGTCCCGGGATGGCACCGACGATCTTGCGCCAGCGGCGTACGGCCGCCATGGCCTCACCGTCGCGGCCGACGACGTATCCCAGCAGGATGTCGCCGTGGCCGCTGAGCTGCTTGGTGCCGCTGGCCACGGAGAAGTCCGCGCCCAGCGCCAACGGCCGCTGCCCGAGCGGGGTCGCCAGGGTGTTGTCCACGGCGACCAGGGCGCCACGCGCGTGTGCCGCCTCGACCAGCCGCCGGATGTCGCACACGTCCAGCCCCGGGTTCGACGGTGACTCGATCCACAGCAGCCGTGCCCCGTCCAGCACGTCGAGCTGGGCGTCCCCGCCGGTCGGCGCCGTGCGTACCTCGATCCCGTACTCCTGAAGCTGCTCACGCACCAGGGGCAGCGCCTGGTAGCCGTCGCTGGGCAGCACCACCGCGTCCCCCGCGCGCAGCTGGGAGAAGAGCACCGACGAGATGGCGGCCATGCCGGAGGCGAACACGAGCGTCTCGACGCCGTCCTGCCCGGGTGCCTCCAGCTCGCCGATGGCGCGCTCCAGCAGCGTCCAGGTCGGGTTCTCGTCGCGGCCGTAGGTGTAGGGGCCCGTGGGGTCGCCCGGCAGATGGAAGTGGGCGGCGAACACCGGTCCCGGAAGTGTCGGTTCGTGCTTGACCGGCTCGGGCAGCCCGGCCCGCACCGCACGCGTGCCGTCACCGGTGCCGGTGGGGAAACGGGACTGCTCCCGGGTGCCGTTCGGGTCGTCCGCAGCGGAGTCGTTCATACCGCTCTGCCTTCCTTCGCTTGCTGTCGTCCTGCGGCGACCGCTGCGCGGCCCGCCGCCCACTTCCCTCTCGGGCCGCTCCCTCGGCCCCTCGGTTCAGTCCTCGTCAGGCAGAACCAGGTTCAGCGCCCAGGAGACGACCGAGACGATCAGGCCGCCCAGGACGGCCGTCCAGAAGCCCTCGACGTGGAAGCTCAGGTTGAGCTTGCCGCACACCCACGACGTCAGCAGCAGCATCAGAGCGTTGACCACCAGAGTGATCAGGCCCAGCGTCAGAATGAACAACGGGAAGGTCAGTACCTTCACGATCGGCTTGACCAGGAAGTTCACCAGCCCGAAGATCAGAGCGACGACGATCAGCGTGCCGGCCTTCTTGGCGGTGCTGTCGCCGGTCAGAGTGATCTTGTCGAGCAGCCACACGGCGACCGCCAGGGCGCCCGCGTTGGCGATCGTCTTGACTACGAAATTCTTCATGTGTCTGATCGTGGCAGACCAGATCGACTACGAGTACGGGCGAGGGCGATGAAGGCATTCCGGCTGGACGAACTGGAGGCGGAACGAGCCGCCAACGAGGGCGCCTACCTTCAGTTCCTGCGCGAGCGGAACATGTCGGTCGGTCTGTACGCGCTCAACGCGGGCGAGCACGACCCGCAGAAGCCGCACAGCCAGGACGAGGTGTACTTCGTCGTGAGCGGCCGCGCCTCGATCACCGTCGGTCTGGAGACGACCGAGGTGGCCCGCGGCAGCGTGGTGTACGTGCCGGCCGGAGTCGCCCACAAGTTCCACCACATCAGCGAGGATCTGAGGGTCCTGGTGGTGTTCTCTCCCCCGGAAGCCTGAGGCGGCGTCTCGGGGTTCCCTAGGGGACCGGTCAGGGCAGGACAAGGGGTGCGAGGGCTCCGCGCGGCGCCCTCCCGGCTCTAGCATCGAGTGGAGAACATCGACAGGGCCCGCACCGGGGAGTGCGGGATTCCGACAGGGCCCGGCACCGCGCCGGCGGAGAGATGAGGACGAGGGCAATGCGAGAGATCTTCGCGAGTCTGCCGTGGTGGGTGAAGTGGATCGCGGTGCCCGTCATCGCTCTGGTCGTCTTCGGCGGCGTGATAGCGAGCGTGATCGGCTTCGTGGTCTGGCTGCTGTTCAAGGTGCTGATCTTCGTCGCGCTGGTCGGCGGACTGATCTACATCGTGCGGAAGTTCATGGCGGGGTCCTCCTCACGCAGCGACTGGTGAGTGCCAGGGGGTACCGGTGAACCGGTAACGGGTGTCGCCGGTTCCCTCGCGGGAGGGAAGTTTCCCGGACAAGCCGTCCGTGTGCGGTGACAGGCGGATAAGGTCCGGAGATCGACGCCGGGGGCCGGCCCCCGCGGGCGGCGTACACCCCCATTCGTGTTCCCCGCACGGCTGCCCCCTCGCGCTACGGGAGTGACCCCTTGGCCACGGTTGACACCGCACCCGCAGAACGGCTCGCGCCGCCCGCACCCCGGGGGCCGTCCCGCTCGACGGCCCTCCCGGCGCAGCCGCGTTCGTCGGCCCCGTTGGAACGGCCGAGGGCCACGGTCCCGGAGCAGCCGAGGCCCCAGCAGCCTCCGACTCTCATCGGATCCGTGCAGCGCGCGATGCGCCTGCTGGAGACCGTCGCGCGGCACGAGTACGGAGCGCCCGCCAAGCAGCTCGCCCGTGAGACGGGTCTGGCCCTGCCCACCGCCTACCATCTGCTGCGCACCCTCGTCCACGAGGGCTATCTGCGCCGCGACCGGGGTCTGTTCTTCCTGGGTGAGGCCGCCGAGCGGCTGAGTAGCAGCGGAGCGGCGCAGAAACGTCGCACCACGATCGTCGAGGCGCTCGCCCAGTGGCGGGATGCCATCGGTGCGCCGCTGTACTACGCGATGTACCGCGAGGGCGAGATCGAGCTCATGTGCGTCTCCGCCACCGCGGCCATCCCGGCGGTCGAGGAATGGGCCGGCTTCCGCGAGACCGGGCACGCGCACGCGATCGGCCAGTGCCTCCTGTCCCAGCTGGACGACAGGGGTCGCCGCGACCACCTCGACCGCTACCCCGTGCAGTCCCTCACCCCGTACACGGTCCGTGACGAGCACACGGTGCTGCGGCGCCTGGAACGGGCCCGGCCGATGGAGCCGGTGACCGAGCGGCAGGAGTACGCGCTGGGGGCGGTGTGCGCGGCGATTCCCATCACGGTGGGCACCACGGCGGCCGCGATGGCCCTCTCCCTGCCGGCCCATCAGGCGGACCGGCTGCTGCCCGCCGCACGACGGCTGCAACACGAGGTGGGACGGCGTCTGGGCTCCCTGGCGCTCTCTATCAGTATCTGAAAACTCACTCCTTGTGATCTGATGTGTACGTTCAGCAAGATGCACCATTGTTACGGGATGGATTCCCGGCCAGTCGACGGCAAACAACGGGGTAGCGATGCGCGAGTCCGTACAGGCAGAGGTCATGATGAGCTTTCTCGTGTCCGAGGAGCTCTCCTTCCGCATTCCGGTGGAGTTGCGGTACGAGACCTGTGATCCCTATGCCGTGCGGCTTACCTTCCATCTGCCGGGAGACGCCCCGGTGACCTGGGCGTTCGGGCGGGAGCTGCTGATCGACGGGGTGGGGACGCCGTGCGGGGACGGTGACGTGCGCATCTCACCGGCCGGCCGCGACTCGCTGAGCGAGGTCCTGATCCGGCTTCAGGTCGGCGGCGACCGGGCGCTGTTCCGCTCCTCGACGGCGCCGCTGGTGGCGTTCCTGGACCGTACGGACAAGCTGGTGCCCCTGGGCCAGGAGGGTGCGCTGGCAGACTTCGACGCCCACCTCGACGAAGCCCTGGACCGCATCCTGGCGGAGGAACAGAGCGCGGGCTGAGGGGTACGGCAGCGGACGAGGGCGGTGGTGTAACGCTTCGCCACGGCCTCAGGAAGTGCAGGAACGCTTCGTCGGCCGCCCAGCAGCCCCCGCGTGCGCAGTCAGCGCCTGCGGCGCCTGCCCCTTCCACCGCGCGCCGGAGCGGGCAGGGTGGCCTGTGCCGCGGTCTGCGTCCGTCCCGTGCGGTCGGCCGAGACCACGAGTGCCGCCAGCGCCGTGGTGACCGGAACGGAGGCGACCAGACCGATCGAGCCCACCAGCGTGCGCACGATCTCCTCCGCGACGAGCTCACTGGTGGCGACGGTCGTCACGCTGCTCTGCGCGATGGAGAACAGCAGCAGCAGCGGGAGCGCGGCACCCGCGTACGCGAGGACGAGGGTGTTGACGACGGAGGCGATGTGGTCGCGTCCGATACGGATACCCGCGCGGTACAGCCCGCGCCAGCCCATCGCGGGGTTTGCCTCGTGCAGCTCCCAGACCGCCGAGGTCTGTGTCACCGTCACATCGTCCAGGACGCCGAGCGAGCCGATGATGACACCGGCGAGCAGCAGGCCGCTCATGTCTATCGACGGATACAGACCGTGGATCAGACCGGTGCTGTCGTCGGTGTTGCCGGTCAGCGCGGCCCAGCCGATGAACAGCGAGCCCAGGAAGCCGATCAGCATCAGAGAGATCAGCGTGCCGAGCACCGCGACCGAGGTACGCGCGGACAGGCCGTGACACATGTACAGCGCGATCAGCATGATGGCGCTGGCCCCCACCACCGCCACGACCAGCGGGTTCGAGCCCTGCAGGATCGCGGGCAGGATGAAGAGGTTCAGCACCAGGAAGCTGATGGCCAGCGCGACCAGCGCCATCACGCCCCGCATCCGCCCGACGACCACGACGGCGAGTGCGAAGAGACCGGCCAGCAGCGCCATCGGAAAGCGCCGGTCGACGTCGGTGACCGAATACTGCAAGTCCTTGGGTGCCGAGGGCTCGTAGGCGACCACGACCTTCTCGCCCTGGTGCAACTGCCGGGACTGGTCGGGCTGCACGATCTCGGTGAAGGTACGGCCCTTGTCCTTGCCGCCGTCCACCCGGATCGTGGCCTTCTTGCAGTTCCCGGACTGCTGCTGCTGTGCGGAGGAACCCTCGGCGGTGGAGGTGTCGCCGGTCGGTGTGCCCCCGGAGGCGTTGACCGCCTGGCAGCTGACTGGGAGCACCTCGACGACGGTGGCCTGCTGCGTCTGCCGGTCGAAGCCCACACCGGTGCGCTCGTGCGACGGGGCGCCGCCGGGCCACAGCACGGCGAGTCCGGCCACCACCAGTGCGGCGAACGGGATGAGGATCGCCGCGATCACCTTGCGGAGGTGCTTCGACACGGGTGCGGCCGGTCCGTGGCTGTGGCTGTGCCCGTGCCCGCCACCGCTTCCCGGGCCGTGCCCGGTGCCGTTCCCCGGGCTGTGCCCGGTACTGCTCCCCGGGCCGTGCCCGCCATCCGTCGCGGGGCCGTGTCCGTGGCCCGTGGCGGTGGCTTCCTGGCCATGCCGGAAGTCCTGTCCGCGCCGGGGTTCGGGCGGCGGATGGGGGAACTGCTCTGTCGTGGTCACCGCCCGATCATCGCAAGAACGGCACAGGCCCACTGTTCACCGCGCCACAAAGGACGCTAGCGTGGAGGCACCTTTGCACACGCGGGAGCTCGGAGCACCGGGCTGAGAGGGCGCTGACCTCCGTCTTTGCGATGTTTCACGTGGAACGTGCGATGTTTCACAGGAAACGCCGGCAGGCGGAATCCGCTGCGTCGACCGCCGAACCTGTTACCGGGTAATGCCGGCGTAGGGAGTAGGTCTCATGACCAACAAGGACGTACGCACGCCTGCCTCCAATCAGATCTCCAGCGACGCGGAGCGGACAGCTTCCGACGCTTCCGACGGGGAGGCCGGGAAGTCCATCGGCTGGCACAAGGGCTACGTGGAGGGCTCACGCCCCGATCTGCGAGTGCCGGTCCGTCAGGTGCACCTCACCAACAGGCAGTCCGTCACGCTGTACGACACCTCCGGCCCGTACACCGATCCACTCGTCGGTACCGATGTCCGGAGGGGCCTGCCGCCGTTGCGCGAGAACTGGATCGTGGCCCGCGGCGACACCGAGGAGTACGCGGGCCGTCCCGTCCGTCCCGAGGACGACGGGATCAAGCACACCTCGCCACGCGGCGGTCTGCGCAACCTCGACGCGGTGTTCCCGGGACGGCCGCGCCAGCCGCGCCGCGGCCGCGACGGAGGAGCGGTGACACAGCTCGCCTACGCGCGCCGCGGGGAGATCACGCCGGAGATGGAGTTCGTGGCCATCCGGGAGAACGTTGCTCCCGAGATCGTCCGCGAGGAGATCGCGGCGGGCCGCGCGGTGCTGCCGGCCAACGTCAACCATCCGGAGATCGAGCCGATGATCATCGGCAAGCGGTTCCTGGTGAAGGTCAACGCCAATATCGGAAACTCCGCGGTGTCCTCCTCCATCGAGGAGGAGGTGGAGAAGATGACCTGGGCGACCCGCTGGGGCGCCGACACGGTCATGGACCTCTCCACCGGCCGCAACATCTACACCACCCGTGAGTGGGTGCTGCGCAACTCCCCCGTGCCCATCGGCACGGTCCCGCTCTACCAGGCTCTGGAGAAGGTGGACGGCAAGGCCGAGGAGCTGACCTGGGAGATCTACAAGGACACCGTCATCGAGCAGGCCGAGCAGGGTGTGGACTACATGACCGTCCACGCCGGGGTACGCCTCGCCTACGTGCCGCTGACCGCGAACCGAAAGACCGGCATCGTCTCGCGCGGCGGCTCGATCATGGCCGCCTGGTGCCTGGCGCACCACAAGGAGTCGTTCCTCTATGAGAACTTCGAGGAGCTCTGCGAGATCCTCGCGGCCTACGACGTCACGTACTCGTTGGGCGACGGACTCCGGCCCGGCTCGATCGCGGACGCCAACGACGAGGCACAGTTCGCGGAACTGCGCACGCTCGGGGAACTCGGCCGGATCGCCAGGCGTTCGGACGTACAGACCATGATCGAGGGCCCGGGCCATGTCCCGATGCACAAGATCAAGGAGAACATCGACCTTCAGCAGGAGATCTGCGACGAGGCTCCGTTCTATACGCTCGGCCCGCTGACGACGGACGTCGCCCCGGCGTACGACCACATCACCTCCGGAATCGGCGCCGCGATGATCGCCTGGTGGGGCACGGCCATGCTCTGCTACGTCACGCCCAAGGAGCACCTGGGGCTGCCCAACCGTGACGACGTCAAGACCGGCGTCATCACCTACAAGATCGCCGCCCACGCGGCCGACCTCGCCAAGGGGCACCCGGGCGCGCAGGAGTGGGACGACGCACTGTCCGACGCCCGCTTCGAGTTCCGGTGGGAGGACCAGTTCAACCTCTCCCTCGACCCGGACACGGCACGGGAGTTCCACGACGAGACCCTGCCGGCGGAACCCGCCAAGACGGCCCACTTCTGCTCGATGTGCGGCCCGAAGTTCTGCTCGATGAAGATTAGCCAAAGCATCACAGAGCGGTTCGGTGGTGCAGCGGCTGAGGGTGCCACGGCGGAAGAGATCGCCGAGGGCATGCTGCAGAAGTCGAAGGAGTTCGCGGCGAGCGGGAACCGTGTGTATCTGCCACTGGCAGAATAGTTCGTAGCCCTACAGGATGGCCCACGCCTCATGGAGGAGCCGTGGGCCGTCCTGCTGCATGTAGCGCGCGATTCCTCGTAGTCGACTCGAGGGTTCAGTACTTCGGCTCCGTCTAGTCGCCGGCTCTGAGGTAAAGCCGTGCCAGATCGGGCAGTCGCCGATGCATCTCATCCGCGTCGTCGAAGTCGAAGTCTTCCCCCATGTCCACAGCGTCGCTGTCCTGCTCGTCAGCTGGCCGGTACTCAGCCCAAGCCTGGTAGAAGGCGTCCGGGTTGCCTGTAAGGCGTTCAAAGGCGCTACTGGCCGCGTAGTTCACGTCCTCGTAGAACAGCGTCTCATCGCCGTGGGCGTTCGCGGCTTCGATGACAGCGGGCCGATGCTCGGCAGAGCTGCATCGTCCCCACGGAGCCCGACGAACTGCGCGCATTCCATGCGGTTGAGGCTTACTCCGGACTGAAGTCGTCCTCGATGAAGATCTCGCAGGACATCCGCCGTGAACACGGTGCAAGCCGGGCCGAGATCGCCGAGGGGATGGCGCAGAAGTCGAAGGAGTTCGCGCAGGCGGGGAACCGGGTGTACCTGCCGATCGCCGACTGATGCGTGGCGGGGCGGTGCTCTTGGCGAGCAGGCAAGGGCACCGCCCTCTTTGCCGCTGTTCGGTCGGCCCAACGGCGCGGTCCTCTGTCAGAGACCGCGGTTACGGTCTCTCTCTGGCTTACCTACGAGAACTGTTCGAGCCGGGCACGCGTGTGGCGACGCGCTTCGAACCGGAGATGACCGTCACCGAAGTTCGAGAGATCGCGAAGCTGCGTCTTCCCAGCGGCCGGCTGGCAGTGGCAGACCCTCTTACCGGCGGGCGAACGGCCGGCCGCGAGTTGTCCGAAAGGAGATCCCGCCCGGTACGTACCCTGTGCAGGTTGCGGTCGTCGCCTACGAAGGGCAGTACGAGGACCAACGGTTCGCCGTGGAGGAAGGGGTGGCCATCCGACTCCTGCTGAGCGCCGAAACGCCGGTCTCCTGGGAACTGGGGCTCGCCGAAGTCGACGACGCCAGGTTGCCGCGCGACGGCGAGATCTTCGGCTTCGACATCGACGGCGCTGCTGGATCCTTCGCCGACGCCTCAGCCTGGGAGGCGCTCGCGGACAAGTACCGGCGCTGTCACGTGGACCGGGAGTACGGCGCCGCGGAGAGCATCAGCGACGGGTACATCCGCACGACGGACGAGGCAACCGGCAGCGACCTCGTCTCCTTCTGCACCAGCGGAGACGGCACGATTCCCGTGTGGCTGGGGCATTCGAACACCGGAAATCTCGTGTGTGTCGTAGTCGTGGTCGACTATCTGCCCGAACTCCGTCTGCTCTGAATGGCCTGCGTGGGCTCGCCGCGTGCGGGCGTCCCCGGCGCCCCGGCCCGGCGGGCGCGGGACGGGGTGGCGGGGTGCGCGCCGGGCCCTGAGGGCGAGGGTGCGGTCCTGGCCCTGAGGGCGAGGATGCGGTCCTGGCCGGGGTGAGGGCGCGGGGCGCTGGTTACTCCGGTTGGTTTTCCGGGCCTCCGAAGTCCGGGCTGCTGAAGTCGGGACTGGAGAAGCGCGGGCGGCGGCTCGGGGCTCCGTCGTCCGGGCTGCTGAAACCTGGTCGTCCATAGCCGAGTTGCGGCATCCGACCGGTCGGTGCCGCCGGGTCCGTATGCCCCGGTGCGGGGGAGCGGGGCTCGGCGAGCGCGTCGCGCAGGAACGGCAGGATGCCCCGTTCGAGCAGGGCCTCCTGCCAGGCTTCCCTGGCCTGGGCGACCTCCTCGCCCAGCTCGGCGTAGGCGCCGCTGTCGAGCGAGGGACGGTTGCGCAGCGCGGTGAGCAGCAGTCCGGCGGCGGCGGCGAGGATCGCGGCCGCGGTCAGGGCGCCGAACACCCAGCCCGCGGTGATCATGGACTGGGCGAACGCCTGGGTCGGGTCCAGCATCCTCAGGATGTAGCCGACGAGCAGGAAGAGGGCCGCGGCGGTCCCGGCGAGGACGGGGGCGAGCACCGCGACGACGGCGCCCGCGCCCGCGCCGTGAGTCTCGGCGACCTCGCCCATGGTGGCGGCTGGTCGGAGGGGCCCGCCCGGCTCGGCCGAGTCGGCTTCGATGAAGGAGGACGGGACGGCCGGCGCCGGCCGGCGCAGTTCCTCGCGGACCTTGACGTAGTGGTGGTACTCGGTCGCCGCGGCCGCCGTTATGACGGCGGTGGCGCTCAGCGCCATGGTGCGCAGTTGTTCCGAGTTGAGCCGCTGTCCGGCAGCGGCCAGTTCCGGGTGGTGTGGGGCGGAGCGCAGCGCCTCATCGAGGATCCGCTCGTATTCCTGGCGGTCCTCGCTCAGCAGGTGCTGCGGAACGCTGTTCATGTGCATCCCCCGATGCTCCGTAGGGCTTGGGGCTCGCATGGCGGCGAGCCGTCGGGCAGAAACGGAGGGGAGCCTGCTACGGATAAGCCGATGGTAGAGCCGTGACGGCGCGCGGTGACAGGGGGTTTCCACAAATTGGGTGCCGACCTGCGCGGTCGTCTCCACAGGCGGGCTGCCCGGTGAACGGTCAGTTGCCGAGGGGCAGTTGCTGGACCAGCAGTTTTCCGGCCATGGTCACGCCGCCGTCCATCGCGATGGCGAGTCCGTCGGCGTAGACGTGCGGCCCCTCCACGACCGGTCCCGCGGACTCCTCGCCGTCCTCGGAGCCGACTTCGCCCAGCAGATAGGGAATGGGGCTGTGGCCGTGAACGATGCGGGTGCCGCCGTACGTATCGAGCAGGGAGCGCACGGCGTCGGCGCCGCCTTCGTCGCGGAAGGAGAAGCGCTTGGTGAACTTGCGGAACAGATCCCAGACTTCGTTCGCGTCGTTGCGGGTGAGCGTCTCGCGGACGGTGTCGTTGACCTCTTCGATCGAGGCACCGTAGTCGAGGTAGGAGGTGGTGTCGGAGTGCACGAGCAGGTAGCCGTCGACCGCCTCGACGGCGTCGAGCCGGGCCATCCACTGCAGGTGGTGGTCCTGGAGGCGGTCCATGTCGGACTTCTGGCCGCCGTT
This sequence comes from Streptomyces sp. NPDC001204, assembly GCF_053598035.1. Taxonomy (NCBI): domain Bacteria; kingdom Bacillati; phylum Actinomycetota; class Actinomycetes; order Kitasatosporales; family Streptomycetaceae; genus Streptomyces; species Streptomyces sp. NPDC001204. Next base: position 184,610 of record NZ_JBSFJL010000012.1, read on the forward strand.
GAGCAGCCAGGCCGCCTGGAAGGTCGCGGTGCCCGCGCCGGAGTTGACGGGGGTGTCGCCGAACCGCTTGGCGCCGAGCAGCAACAGCTCGTGGTTGCCCATGAGGGCCTTGCAGTAGCCGCCGGCCGCGGCCGCCTCCGCGGACAGCCGCATCACGAGGTCGATGACGCCGATGCCGTCCGGGCCGCGATCGGTGAAGTCGCCGAGGAACCACAGCCGCGCGGTGCCCGCGCACCACTGGCCGGCGGAGTCGACGAGCCCCTTCTCCTGGAGCGCGGCGACCAGCTGATCCAGGTAGCCGTGCACGTCACCGACGACGTAGAGGGGACCCGGACGGGTGGCGGACTGCCGGGTCGGCGCGGAGACCGGGTCGACCGCCGCCTGAAGCGTGTCACCGCGCTTGATGACCGGCAGGTCGCGCTCGGTGGGCGTGTACGCGGCCGGGTAGCCCTCCCTGGGAGCCGCGGGAGCCGCGGGAGCCGCGGGAGCCGCGGGAGCCGCTGGGACCGCGGGGGCCTCCTCGGGCGGCCGGACCGTTTCGGCGGGCTGCGTGCCGTGGGCGTACGGACCGGTCTCGTTCACGTACGCGGGAACCCGGAAGTCGCGCAGCGTAGCCGTCCGCTCCACCTCGGGTCCCTGACCGGCCCCCTGAGTCATCGACCCCTCCACCATCGCGCCGCCTGTGCACCGCTTCGGACTGCCTGGTCGCAGCGGCCCGCGGTGTCGTGGGCCCATCATAGGAACGCGGATCGCGCCATGTGATGACCCAGGGGTGGTGAATCGGGGCTGGACTCCGTTTCACCGTGGCTTTCGCCCCGATTGGGCAGTCTTCGGCAATCCCGCGGCCACCCGTGCCCCGGGTCATCCCGCGGCCACCCGTGCCCTAACGGTCCTCCGACGCGCGGGGCGGGCTGATCGTCCTGCGCCGGGTGCGCCGCTGGGACGAGGTCCGCACGATCAGCTCGGTCGGTATGACCTGCTCGACCGGTTGGTCCGACTCGACCCCTTCGATGGCGTCGATGAGGAGCTGGACGACCGCGGTGCCGATCCGGCGCGGCTTCAGGGAGAGCGTGGTGATGGGCGGCTCGGTGCTGGCGTACACCGTGGACTCGCTGCAGCACACCAGCAGCAGGTCGTCGGGGACGCGCAGGCCGTAGCGGCGGGCGGCGGCGAGCAGATCGGTGCCGTTGGGGTCGAACAGTCCGTAGACGGCGTCGGGCCGGTCGGGGCGGGCCAGCAGCCGGTCGGCGGCGACGGCGCCCGCGCACGGGTCGTGGGCGGGATAGGCCTCGTACACCGGGTCCTGGCCGACGCGCTTGCACCACTGGAGGTAGGCGGTCGTCGACAGGTGCGTGTAGGTGTCCGTCGTGGTGCCGGTGAGCAGGCCGATACGGCGGGCGCCGGCCTCGGCGAGGTGGTCGAGGATGCCGAGGACGGCGGCTTCGTGGTCGTTGTCGACCCAGGCGGTGACCGGGAGCGCGCCGGCCGGGCGGCCGTCGCTGACCACCGGTAAGCCCTGCCGCACCAGCTCGCCGACGACCGGGTCCTGGTCGGAGGGGTCGATGACGACCGTGCCGTCCAGGGCGACGTTCGACCACACGTCGTGGCGCGAGGTCGCGGGCAGGATGACCAGGGCGTAGCCGCGGGCGAGCGCGGCCGAGGTGGCGGCGCGGGCCATCTCGGCGAAGTACGCGAACTCGGTGAAGGTGAAAGGTTCATCCCCGTACGTCGTCACGGTCAGGCCGATGAGGCCCGACTTGCCGGTACGGAGAGTGCGGGCCGCGGCCGAGGGGCGGTACCCCAGCCGGTCGGCGACCTCGCGGACATGGCGCCGGGTGGCGTCGGGGAGGCGCCCCTTGCCGTTGAGGGCGTCGGAGACGGTCGTGATGGACACTCCGGCGGCGGCGGCCACGTCTCTGATGCCCGCCCGGCCCGGCCGGCTCCCTCGGCGTGAGGTTTCCGCGCGGCTCACCTGGTGCTTCCCTGCTGCTGTCATGGCGAGCCGATAGTAGGGCTCTTGCGGTGGGGTAGTGCGGACGCATATGCACGCGTTGACAGGCACGTTTCTGCATGGTCGTGGTGGCCCAAGTGCCTTTGAAACCATGGCAGTTACCCCGTGTCATGTTAGGATGTGACGTGGTGGCACGTATGGGCCTGCCGACCCCTCGATGTCTCGAAGAGGTCTCAACTCACCTTCACGAGGGATGCGCGCCACGGCGCAAGCCACCGGCGCATAGATATATGTGGCCGCGCCCCCCATTTCATACCCATTCATATGAAGACGCCCCGGATGTCGGTGTGGCGGACGAGGTCGGCCTCGCACACGAGTGATGGCTTCCGACCCATACGCAGCGGCGCCCAATCCTCATAAGGTGTGCAGTATTGGATGCCGGTGGTGGTCACGAGGAGGACTGCGGTGAGCGAGACAAGCCCGAAGCTGCGTGCCGAGCTGGAGGGTATCCCCACCTACAAGCCGGGGAAGCCGGCCGCGGCCGGCGGTCCGGTGGCGTACAAGCTGTCCTCGAACGAGAACCCCTACCCGCCGCTGCCGGGGGTCATGGAGAGGGTGACGGCGGCCGCCTCCTCCTTTAACCGCTACCCGGACATGGCGTGCACGGCCCTGACCGACGAGCTGGCCGAGCGCTTCGCCGTGCCGGCCTCGCACGTGGCCACGGGCACCGGTTCCGTCGGCGTCGCCCAGCAACTGATCCAGGCCACCAGCGGCCCCGGCGACGAGGTCATGTACGCCTGGCGGTCCTTCGAGGCATACCCGATCATCACGCAGATCAGCGGGGCGGCCTCCGTGCGGGTCCCGCTGACGCCGGGCGATGTGCACGACCTGGACGCGATGGCGGACGCGATCACCGAACGCACGCGTCTGATCTTCGTCTGCAACCCGAACAACCCGACCGGCACGGTGGTGCGGCGGGCCGAACTGGAGCGGTTCCTCGACCGTGTGCCCTCCGATGTGCTGGTGGTCCTGGACGAGGCCTACCGCGAGTTCATCCGCGATGCCGAGGTGCCGGACGGGGTGACGCTCTACCGCGACCGGCCGAACGTCTGCGTGCTGCGCACGTTCTCGAAGGCGTACGGCCTCGCCGGACTGCGCGTCGGCTTCGCCATCGCCCACGAGCCGGTGGCGGCGGCGCTGCGCAAGACGGCCGTGCCGTTCGGGGTGAGCCAGCTGGCGCAGGAGGCGGCGATCGCCTCGCTGCGCGCCGAGGACGAGCTGCTGGGCCGGGTCGGCTCCCTGGTGTGCGAGCGCACCCGTGTGGTCGACGCGCTGCGCTCCCAGGGCTGGACGGTGCCCGAGACGCACGCCAACTTCGTGTGGCTGCGGCTGGGGGAGCGGACGGTCTCCTTCGCCGAGGCCTGCGAGCGGGCCGGCGTGGTGGTCCGGCCGTTCGCGGGCGAGGGCGTGCGGGTCACCGTTGGGGAGACCGAGGCGAACGACATCTTTCTGAAGACGGCGGAGGCGTTCCGCAAGGAGGCCTGATCCGGTGCGGCCGGATCTGGTCCGGTAGGCCTGATGCGGTCAGGTCTGGTTCGGCAGGTCTGATGCGGTCAGGTCCTGGTTCGGCAGGTCTGGTCAGGTCTGATCCGCCTGAGCCGGCAGGCCTGACCCGGTCGGGCCCGAGCCGGCCCTCGGTCGGCCGAGGGCGTCGCGGCATTCGTGAGGAGGGGGGTCCCCCCAGAGCTTGGGGGGACCCCCCTTCGCTGTTCGAAAACAGGTGCGCCATAATTGCTTGTGAATGTGAACGCGTTCACAAGCGTGTCCGATTGTTGCCTGTTGTGCAGGGCACATCGGGATGAACCGCCACCGTGATCGCGGTGACGTAAGGAGAGTGACGACGTGAACCTGGCTTTGGCGCCGGAGACACTGGCGCGCTGGCAGTTCGGCATCACGACCGTCTACCACTTCCTGTTCGTTCCCCTGACGATCTCGCTGGCCGCCCTGACGGCCGGACTGCAGACCGCCTGGGTGCGCACGGAGAAGGAGAAGTACCTCAGGGCCACCAAGTTCTGGGGCAAGCTCTTCCTGATCAACATCGCCATGGGCGTGGTCACCGGCATCGTGCAGGAATTCCAGTTCGGCATGAACTGGTCGGACTACTCACGCTTCGTCGGTGACATCTTCGGTGCCCCGCTCGCCTTCGAGGCACTGATCGCGTTCTTCTTCGAGTCCACGTTCATCGGACTGTGGATCTTCGGCTGGGACAAGCTGCCCAAGAAGATCCACCTGGCCTGCATGTGGATGGTGTCGCTCGGCACGATTCTGTCGGCGTACTTCATCCTCGCGGCCAACTCGTGGATGCAGCACCCCGTCGGCTACCGGATCAACGAGGCCAAGGGGCGCGCCGAACTCACCGACTTCTGGGCGGTGCTGACCCAGAACACGGCGCTCAGCCAGGCCTTCCACACGCTCTCCGCCGCCTTCCTGACCGGTGGCGCCTTCATGGTCGGCATCGCCGCCTACCACCTCTCCCGCAAGAAGCACGTGCGCGAGATGAAGACCTCGCTGCGGCTCGGCCTGATCACGGTCGTCATCGCCGGCCTGCTCACCGCGGTCAGCGGTGACGTCCTCGGCAAGGTCATGTTCAAGCAGCAGCCGATGAAGATGGCCGCGGCCGAGGCGCTGTGGGACGGACAGGAACCGGCGCCGTTCTCGGTCTTCGCCTACGGCGATGTGGACAAGGGCCACAACACGGTGGCCATCGAGGTCCCCGGCCTGCTGTCCTTCCTGGCCAACGACGACTTCACCTCCTACGTCCCCGGCATCAACGACGTCAACAAGGCCGAGCAGGAGAAGTTCGGGCCCGGCGACTACCGGCCCAACATCCCCGTCGCCTACTGGGGATTCCGCTGGATGATCGGGTTCGGCATGGCGTCCTTCGCCATCGGCCTCGCGGGACTGTGGCTGACCCGCAAGAAGTTCCTGCTGCCGCAGCGTCTGCGGGTCGGTGACGACGAGGTGCCCCATCTGGTGCTGCTGCCGAACAAGGCACTCGGCCCGCGGCTGACCACCTGGTACTGGCGCATCGCGATCTGGACGCTGGCCTTCCCGCTGATCGCCAACTCCTGGGGCTGGATCTTCACCGAGATGGGCCGCCAGCCGTGGGTCGTCTACGGCGTGCTGCAGACCCGGCACGCGGTCTCCCCCGGTGTCTCCCAGGGCGAGGTCCTCACCTCGATGACCGTCTTCACGCTGCTCTACGCCGTTCTCGCCGTGATCGAGGTCAAGCTGCTGGTGAAGTACGTGAAGGGCGGCCCGCCCGAGCTCACGGAGGCCGACCTCAACCCGCCCACGAAGATCGGCGGCGACGAGCGTGACGCCGACAAGCCGATGGCCTTCTCGTACTAGGCCGAGGGAGCTGCACAGCCATGGAACTGCACGACGTCTGGTTCGTCCTCATCGCCGTCCTGTGGACCGGCTACTTCTTCCTGGAGGGCTTCGACTTCGGGGTCGGCATCCTCACCAAGCTGCTCGCCAGGAACCGGCCCGAGAAGCGGGTGCTGATCAACACCATCGGCCCGGTCTGGGACGGCAACGAGGTCTGGCTGCTCACGGCGGGCGGTGCCACCTTCGCCGCCTTCCCGGAGTGGTACGCCACGCTCTTCTCCGGCTTCTATCTGCCACTGCTCGTCATCCTGGTCTGCCTGATCGTGCGCGGAGTCGCCTTCGAGTACCGGGCCAAGCGGCCGGAGGAGAACTGGCAGCGCAACTGGGAGAACGCGATCTTCTGGAGCTCGCTGATCCCCGCCTTCCTGTGGGGTGTGGCCTTCGGCAACATCGTGCACGGGGTGAAGATCGACCGGAACCTCGAGTACGTCGGCGGTGTCGGAGACCTGCTCAACCCGTACGCACTCCTCGGCGGACTGGTCACCCTGACGCTGTTCACCTTCCACGGCACGGTGTTCACGGCCCTGAAGACCGTCGGTGACATCCGCGAGCGGGCGCGGAAGCTGGCTCTGCGCGTGGGGCTGGTGACGGCCGTGGCGGCGTTGGCGTTCCTGCTGTGGACCCAGGCCCACACGGGCAACGGCAGGAGCCTGGTAGCGCTTCTCGTGGCGGTGGTCACCCTGGTGTCCGCCCTCGTGGCGAACCAGGCGGGGCGTGAGGGCTGGGCGTTCGCGCTGTCGGGCGTCACCATCGTGGCCGCCGTGGCGATGATGTTCCTGTCGCTCTTCCCGAACGTCATGCCGTCCACGCTCAACGCGGACTGGAGCCTGACGGTCACCAATGCCTCGTCCAGCCCGTACACCCTGAAGATCATGACCTGGTGCGCCGGGATCGCCACGCCGATCATCCTGCTCTACCAGGGGTGGACCTACTGGGTGTTCCGCAAGCGGATCGGTACGCAGCACATCGCCGAACCCGCGCACTGAGTCCGGTGAGGGTGTGTTTCACGTGAAACACACCCTCGGGGCCGAAGGGCATGTTCTCCATGAAACCGATTGATCCGCGACTTCTGCGTCACGCCCGTGCCACCCGGCTCTTCCTGGGGGCCGTCGTCGGGCTGGGTGCCATCGGGGCATGCCTGGTCATCGCCCAGGCGATGCTCATCGCCGAGGTGGTGGTGGGCGCCTTCCAGCACCGGATGCCGGTCGCTGAACTCCGTACTCCCCTGCTGCTGTTGGCCGTCGTCGCCGGTGGGCGTGCGCTGGTCTCCTGGCTGACCGAGCTGGCTGCCCACCGGGCGAGCGCGGCGGTGAAGTCCGAGCTGCGCGGGCGGCTGCTGGAGCGCGCGGCGGCACTCGGCCCCGGCTGGCTGAGCGGGCAGCGCACGGGCTCGCTCGTGGCCCTGGCGACACGGGGTGTCGACGCCCTGGACGACTACTTCTCACGCTATCTGCCGCAGTTGGGGCTGGCCGTGGCCGTCCCGGTGGCGGTGCTCGCCCGGATCGTCACCGAGGACTGGGTCTCGGCGGCCATCATCGTCGCCACCCTGCCCCTCATCCCCGTCTTCATGATGCTGATCGGCTGGGCCACGCAGTCCCGCATGGACCGCCAGTGGCGGCTGCTGTCCCAGCTGTCGGGGCACTTCCTGGACGTCGTCGCGGGACTGCCGACCCTGAAGGTGTTCGGCAGGGCCAAGGCACAGGCGGAGTCGATCCGGCGCATCACCGGGGAGTACCGGCGGGCGACCATGCGCACGCTGCGGATCGCCTTCCTGTCCTCCTTCGCCCTGGAGCTGCTCGCCACGCTGTCGGTGGCGCTGGTCGCCGTGACGATCGGCATGCGGCTCGTGAGCGGCGACATGGACCTCTACATCGGGCTGGTCATCCTCGTGCTCGCGCCCGAGGCCTACCTCCCGCTGCGTCAGGTGGGCGCGCAGTACCACGCGGCGGCGGAGGGACTGGCGGCCGCCGAGGAGATCTTCGCCGTGCTGGAGACCCCGGTGCCGGAGTCCGGCACCGGGGCCGTGCCGGCCGGGGACCTGACCTTCGAGGACGTGAGCGTCCGCTTTCCCGGGCGGTCCGCGGACGCGGTGACGGACGTGTCCTTCTCGGTGCGGCCGGGGGAGACGGTCGCGCTTGTCGGGCCGAGCGGTGCGGGCAAGTCGACACTGCTGAACGTCCTGCTGGGGTTCGTGAAGCCCCGTGCGGGCCGGGTGCGCGTCGCGGAGGCCGATCTCGCCGACGTCGACCTGGAGCAGTGGCGCTCGCGCATCGCCTGGGTGCCGCAGCGGCCGCACCTGTACGCGGCAACGATCGCCGAGAACGTACGGCTCGCACGGCCCGACGCGGACGACGCCGCCGTACACGGGGCGCTGGCCGACGCCGGTGCGCTGGAGTTCGTGGACGCGCTGCCGGAGGGACTGGACACCCGGCTCGGAGAGGACGGGACCGGGCTCTCCGCCGGGCAGCGGCAGCGGCTCGCGCTCGCCCGGGCCTTCCTCGCCGACCGTCCCGTCCTGCTGCTCGACGAACCGACGGCCGCCCTGGACGGAGCGACCGAGGCGGAGGTCGTGGACGCGGTGCGGCGGCTGTCCGCGGGCCGGACGGTGCTCCTGGTGGTGCACCGGCCCGCGCTGCTGGACGTGGCGGACCGGGTCGTGCGTCTCGACGGGACGGAGGCCCCCGGGCCGGCGCCGGCCGTGGCCCGCACCGCCGAGGCACGCCCCGTGCGAACGGCGGAGCCCGGACCGGTCGCGGCTCCGGCCGAACCCGGGACCGAGGCCGCCACCGTCGCGCGCGGCGTCCTCGCCCGGGTGCGGGCGATGTCCGGCCCCCGGCGCGGCCGACTCGCCCTCGCCCTGCTGCTGGGCAGCCTGGCACTCGGCAGCGCGGTCGGGCTGATGGCGACCTCCGGGTGGCTCATCTCGCGGGCGTCCCAGCAGCCACCCGTGCTCTACCTGATGGTGGCCGTCACTGCGACCAGGGCCTTCGGTATCGGGCGTGCGGTCTTCCGGTACGCGGAGCGGCTGGTCTCGCACGACGCGGTGCTGCGGATGCTCGCCGACACCCGGGTGGCCGTCTACCGGAGGCTGGAGCGGCTGGCGCCCGCCGGGCTGCGCCGGATGCGCCGCGGCGACCTGCTGACACGGCTCGTCGCCGACGTGGACGCGCTCCAGGACTACTGGCTGCGCTGGCTGCTGCCCGCCGGCGCGGCGCTGACCGTGTCCGCCGCCTCCGTCGCCTTCACGGCCTGGCTGCTGCCGGAGGCCGGGGCGGTGCTCGCGGCCGGCCTGCTCGCGGCCGGGGCCGGCGTCCCGCTGGTCACCGTGGCCGTGGCCCGGCGCGCCGAGCGCCGACTCGCCCCGGCGCGCGGCGCCCTCGCCACCCGCGTGACCGAACTGCTCACCGGAACCGCCGAACTGACCGTCGCGGGCGCCCTGCCCGCCCGAATCACCGAGACCCGGCGGGCCGACCGGCTGCTCACCCGGATCGCCTCGCGCGCCGCCACCGCCACCGCGCTCGGCGACGGGCTCACCGCGCTGATCTCCGGACTGACCGTCGCGGCGACCGCCCTCGTCGGCGCTCAGGCGGTCGCCGACGGGCGGCTCGGCGGCGTGACCATGGCGGTCGTCGTCCTCACCCCGCTGGCCGCCTTCGAAGCCGTCCTCGGCATGCCGCTCGCCGTGCGCTACCGGCACCGGGTACACCGCAGCGCGGAGCGGGTGTACGAGGTCCTCGACGCCCCCGAGCCCGTCCGTGAACCGGAGCGGCCCCGGCCGGCGCCCGCCTCGCCGTTCCCGCTCGCCGTCAGGAACCTGACGGCGCGGTACGCGGGGCAGGAGCGGGCGGCGCTCGCCGGACTCGACCTGACGTTTCAGCAGGGCCGCAGGGTCGCCGTGGTCGGGCCGTCCGGCTCCGGCAAGACGACGCTCGCCCAGGTGCTGCTGCGCTTCCTCGACGCGGAGACGGGCACGTACACCCTCGGCGGCGTCGACGCCCACGCTATGGACGGCGACGACGTACGGCGGCTGGTCGGGCTGTGCGCCCAGGACGCGCATCTCTTCGACAGCTCGGTCCGCGAGAACCTGCTGCTCGCGAAGAAGGACGCGACCGAGGCCGAACTGCGGGACGCCCTCGCTCGGGCCCGGCTGCTCGGCTGGGTCGACGCCCTGCCCGACGGACTCGACACACTTGTCGGCGAGCACGGTGCCCGGCTGTCGGGCGGACAGCGTCAGCGGCTGGCCCTGGCCCGTGCCCTGCTCGCCGACTTCCCGGTGCTGGTGCTCGACGAACCCGCCGAACACCTCGACCTGGCGACCGCCGACGCGCTCACCGCCGATCTGCTGGCCGCCACCGAGGGCCGTACGACCCTGCTCATCACCCACCGCCTGGCCGGGCTGGCGGCCGTGGACGAGGTGATCGTCCTCGACGAGGGGCGCGTCGTCCAGCGGGGACCGTACGCGGAACTGGCCGCGCTGCCGGGACCGCTGCGGCGGATGGTCGAACGGGAGACGCAGACGGAGCTGCTGGTGGGCGCGCGGTAGCGGCCCGTTCACGGGCCGCCCCCGGGGGCGGCCCGCCCGCTACGGCAGCTCCCCCAGCAGTCGCTCGATGACGACCGCGACCCCGTCCTCTTGGTTGGCGACCGTCCGTCCGGACGCCGCGGCGATCGCGGCGGGGTGCGCGTTGCCCATGGCGTAGGACCGGCCGGCCCAGGTGAGCATCTCGACGTCGTTCGGCATGTCGCCGAAGGCGACGACCTCGTCCTGCGAGATGCCGCGCTCGGCACAGCACAGGGCCAGAGTGCTCGCCTTGGAGACGTCCGGACCGCTGATCTCCAGCAGGGCACTGGGGCTGGACCGGGTGATGCTGACGTGCTCGCCGGCGGCGAGGCGGGCGACGGTGAGGAAGGCGTCGGGGTGCAGCGTGGGGTGGTAGGCGAGGATCTTCAGGATCGGCTGACCGGCTCCGACTCCGTCCGGGGCCAGCAGTTCCTCGGCCGGCGCGAGGACGTCGGGTATCTCCATGTGCAGCTTCGGATATACGGGCTCCTGATGGAAACCGTAGGTCTGCTCGACCGCGTACACCGTGCCCGGTGCCGCCTCGCGCACCAGCCGTACGGCCTCCAGCGCGTTCTCCCGGGCCAGCTCCCGCACCTTCACGAAGCGGTGGGCGCCGGGACCGCCGTGCAGGTCGACCACGGCGGCGCCGTTGCCGCAGATCGCCAGACCGTGTCCGTGCACATGGTCGCTGACCACGTCCATCCAGCGGGCCGGGCGGCCGGTGACGAAGAAGACCTCGATGCCCGCCTCCTCGGCCGCCGCCAGGGCGGCGATCGTGCGCGGGGAGACCGACTTGTCGTCGCGCAGCAGGGTGCCGTCGAGATCGGTGGCGATCAGCCGAGGCGGAACGCCGGGGGTGCCCCCCGGCTCGAACGAGGTCGAGAGCTGGGATGAGGCCGGGGTCTCGGGCCGTCGAGTCGCTGAGGTCACCGCGTCATTGTCGTCTATATGTCCGCACGATCGTGCGAGAGTTCGCACATCTGAGGGGTTGCCTCGGTCACGTCAGCTGGGAGGGCGCTTCCATGGCGATCCGCTCGAAGACCTTCTGGTCCGCGGCGAAGTCCGAGCCGGGGATCGGCCAGTGGATCACGATCTCGGTGAAACCCAGCTCCTGGTGGCGGCCCGCGAAGTCGACGAACGCGTCGAGGGACTCGAGCGGGCGACCGCGGTCGGGGGTGAATCCGGTGAGCAGGACCTTGTCGAGCGCGGAGGCGTCACGGCCCGCCGCGGCACACGCGTCCGCGAGCTTCTCGGTCTGGGTGCGAATGGCTTGAACGGACTGCTCCGGCGTGCCGTTCTCGTACAGCTTCGGGTCGCCCGTGGTCACCCAGGCCTGCCCGTACCGAGCGGCGAGCCGCAGCCCGCGCGGCCCGGTCGCGGCCACGGCGAACGGCAGCCGGGGCCGCTGCACACACCCGGGGATGTTGCGCGCCTCGTGCGCCGAGTAGAAGTCGCCCTCGTACGACACCGCGTCCTCGGTCAGCAGCCGGTCGAGCAGCGGGACGAACTCGGCGAAGCGGTCGGCCCGCTCCCGCGGCGTCCATGACTCCTGCCCCAGCGCGGTGGCGTCGAAGCCGGTGCCGCCCGCGCCGATGCCGAGGGTGATCCGGCCCCCGGAGATGTCGTCGAGGGAGATCAGCTCCTTGGCGAGGGTGACCGGGTGCCGGAAGTTCGGCGAGGTCACCAGGGTTCCCAGCCGCATCCGGTCCGTCGCGGCCGCGGCGGCGGTCAGCGTCGGGACGGCCCCGAACCACGGGCCGTCCCGGAAGCTGCGCCAGGACAGGTGGTCGTAGGTGTAGGCGGCGTGGAAGCCGAGCTGTTCGGCACGCATCCATGCCGAACGGCCGCCCTCGTGCCAGCGGCGGTACGGAAGGATCACGGTGCTCAGGCGCAGACTCATGGACCCGAGCCTAAACACCCGTGGCTGTTTCACGTGAAACGGTCACCCCAGCAGGCCGCCGGCGATGGACTGAAGTGGATCAGTGGGACTCGGAAAACCGCAGGTACCGGGGTGGTACGGACTGTGTCAGCCACACACCGTTGGCACTGACATGGAAGACATGGCCGTCGCGGTGCATGGCGGCCGCGTCCACCACGAGGACGACCGGGCGACCGCGTCGGGCGCCGACCCGGGTCGCGGTCTCGCGGTCGGGCGAGAGATGCACGTCATGCCTGTTCATGGGCCGCAGCCCCTCGCTGCGGATGGCCTCAAGGTTGCGGGCCACGGTGCCGTGGTAGAGGTACGGCGGCGGTGTCGCGGCCGGCAGTCCGAGGTCGACCCCGATGCTGTGCCCCTGACTGGCGCGAATGCGGCTGCCCTCGATCGCGAAGCGCCGCTTGTCGTTGGTGGCGACCACGTGGTCCAGTTCCTCACGGCTGAACCGGAAGCCGTTCGCGGCCGCCGCCCTGATCAGCGCGTCGATCTCGACCCAGCCACCCTCGTCGAGCGTGAGCCCGATCCTCTCGGGCTGGTGGCGAAGGTGCTTGGCGAGGTACTTCGACACCTTCACGGTGCGTCTTTCGTCCATGCCATCAGCCTGCCGGGAGAGACGCGGATCACGCAGGTCAATTTCGCCCGGGAGGTTTGATCCACAGCCAAGTGATGTTGTCCACAGGCAAGAGGCGCGAAGCTGTGGACAACTGGTCTCCGATTCAGGGGTGTTGGCCCGGATCCGCGGCACCCAGCGGCGGTTTCGTCCGTGCGAGCCGGCGCCGCGTCCGCGGGGTGAAGCGGGACATCGCGCGGAGGAGACGGGCCTCCGGCGTCACCGGTACCACCGCCTCGTCGCGCACGACCGCGCGCAGGATCGCGTCGGCCACCTTCTCCGGCGGGTAGCCGCGCAGTCCGTACAGGCGGGCCGCGCGCCGCCGCCGGCGCTTCTCCTCCTCCGCGGGGACGCCCGCGAAGTGCGCCGTGGACGTGATGGCGGTGTCGACGAAACCGGGACAGACCGCGGTGACGCCGATCCCCTGCCCGGCCAGCTCCGCGCGCAGGCACTCGCTCAGCATCAGCACCGCCGCCTTGGAGGTGCTGTAGGCGGGCAGGGCCTTCGAGGGCTGGTACGCCGCCGCGGACGCAGTGTTGACGATGTGGCCGCCCTGCCCCCGCTCGGCCATCCGCTTCCCGAACAGCCGGCAGCCGTGGATCACTCCCCACAGATTGACGTCGAGGACCTTCCTCCAGTCCTCGGTGGTGTGGTCGAAGAACGAGCCGGACAGGCCGATGCCCGCGTTGTTCACCAGGACATCCACCACGCCGTACTCGGCGTCGGCCTTCTCGGCCAGCTTCTCCATGGCCTGCTCGTCGGAGACGTCCACCGCCTCGGCCCAGGCGGCCGGCGCCCCGAGCAGCCGCGACTGCTCGGCGGTGCGGGCCGCGGCCTCGGCGTTCCGGTCGACGGCCACCACCCGCGCGCCGGCCTGGGCGAAGGCGTACGCCGTGGCCCGTCCGATGCCGCTGCCCGCGCCGGTGACCAGCACGAGCTGCCCGGCGAAGCGGTCGGCGTGCTTCCCGGTGGCGGCCGGCCGTGGCTCCCCGTCCTCGGTGGCCGTGACGAACTGGGTGATCCAGGCCGCCAGCTGGTCGGGCCGGGTGCGCGGGATCCAGTGCCCGGCGGGGATCGTGCGGCGCACCAGGCCGGGTGCCCACCGCTCCAGGTCGTCGTACAGGCTCTCCGAGAGGAAGGCGTCGTCGAGGGGGGTGATGAGCTGCACCGGCGCGTGCGCGTGGGCGTCCGCCCGTGGTCTGCGGAGCCGGGCCCGCACGTTGTCCCGGTACAGCCAGGCGCCGTGTGCCGCGTCCCGAGGCAGCGACGAGGTCGGGTAGTCGTCGCCGGGGACCTTCTCGACACGCCTCAGAATGCCCGGCCAGCGCCTGCCGAGCGGGCCGCGCCAGGCCAGCTCGGGAAGCCTGGGCGTGTGCAGCAGGTACACGTACCAGGACCTGGCGCCCTGGCCGAGGAGCTGGTCCACCCGGCGCGGGGTGGGGTGCTTGACGCGCTCGGCGATCCAGTGGCCGAAGTGGTCGAGGGACGGCCCGGACACCGATGTGAAGGAGGCGATCCGGCCCTCGGTGCGCCGGACGCTGACGAACTCCCAGGACTGCACCGAGCCCCAGTCGTGCCCCACCAGGTGCACCGGCCTCCCGGGGCTCACCGCGTCCGCGACCGCCAGGAAGTCGTCGGTCAGCTTGTCGAGGGTGAAGCCCCCGCGCAGGGGCCGCGGCGCGGTGGAGCGGCCGTGGCCGCGGACGTCGTAGAGCACGACGTGGAAGCGGTCGGCGAGGCGCTCGGCGACCTCCGACCAGACCTCCTTGCTGTCCGGGTAGCCGTGCACCAGGACGACCGTGGGCCGCTGCGCGTCGCCCAGTTCGGCCACGCACAGTTCGACTCCGCCCGTGCGCACCCGGCGTTCCCGCGCGCCCTTCAGCATCGTCACTTCTCCTCCGCTCTCCTCCACCGAGGCCGGTTACGGCTGCCGAACGTGCCTGTACCGTGACGCCGGCGACTGTGGCAGTTGTTAGACCGATCGTCAACAGTGCGGTCCGGATGCCGGAACTCCGCATGCCGCCCGGCCCGCAGGGGTCCGACCCCTAAGGTCCCCGTAATACTCGAGGCGGACTCCAAGACGGCTCTGGGGTCTGACGACCGGCGTGGTCCGGATCACTACCGTCGAAGACGTGACTGTGATCGCGACCGAAAGCCTGAGCAAGCGGTTCCCACGGGTAACCGCGCTTGACCGGCTCTCCGTGGACGTCGGACCGGGTGTGACCGGACTCGTCGGCGCCAACGGAGCCGGCAAGTCCACACTCATCAAGATCCTGCTGGGTCTGTCCCCCGCCACCGAGGGCCGCGCCGAGGTGCTCGGCCTCGACGTCGCCACCGAGGGCGCCGCCATCCGTGAGCGCGTCGGCTACATGCCGGAGCACGACTGCCTGCCGCCCGACGTCTCGGCCACCGAGTTCGTCGTCCACATGGCGCGCATGTCCGGCCTGCCCCCGACCGCCGCCCGCGAGCGCACCGCTGACACCCTGCGCCACGTCGGCCTGTACGAGGAGCGCTACCGCCCCATCGGCGGCTACTCCACCGGTATGAAGCAGCGCGTGAAGCTCGCCCAGGCCCTGGTGCACGATCCGCAGCTGGTCTTCCTCGACGAGCCGACCAACGGCCTCGACCCGGTCGGCCGTGACGACATGCTCGGCCTGATCCGGCGCAGCCACACCGACTTCGGCATCTCCGTCCTGGTCACCTCCCACCTGCTGGGTGAACTGGAGCGCACCTGCGACCACGTCGTCGTCATCGACGGCGGCAAGCTCCTGCGCTCCAGCTCCACCACCGACTTCACCCAGACCACGACCACCCTCGCCATCGAGGTCACCGACAGCGACGAGTACCCGGACGGCACCCGCGCCGTGCGCGACGCGCTCCACGCGCGCGGGGTGGAGACCCAGGACGGCACCGGCCTGCCGGGCGCGGGACACGTCCTGCTGCTCACCGCCCAGGGCGAGGAGACGTACGACCTGGTGCGGGACGTGATCGCGGACCTCGGCCTGGGCCTCGTGCGCATGGAGCAGCGACGGCACCACATCTCGGAGGTCTTCCGGGACAGCGACGAACAGCGCGACGCACAGGGGAAGGAGGCGGTCGGCCATGGCGGTTGAACCCACCGCGGCAGTGCCCACGGGTGACCAGACCCGCATCCACAACATCGGTTACCGCAGCTACGACGGCCCCCGACTCGGCCGCGCCTACGCCCGCCGGTCGCTGTACTCGCAGTCCCTGCGCGGCGCCTACGGCCTCGGCCGCTCGGTGAAGTCCAAGGTGCTGCCGATGCTGCTGTTCGTGGTGATGTGCGTGCCCGCGGCCATCATGGTCGCCGTCGCGGTCGCCACCAAGGCCAAGGGCCTGCCCATCGAGTACACGCGCTACGCCATCATCATGCAGGGCGTCATCAGCCTGTACGTCGCCTCGCAGGCACCCCAGTCCGTCTCGCGCGACCTGCGCTTCAAGACCGTGCCGCTGTACTTCTCACGGCCCATCGAGACCGCCGACTACGTGCGCGCCAAGTACGCGGCACTGGCCTCCGCGCTGTTCATCCTGACCGCTGCCCCGCTGCTCGTGCTCTACGTGGGCGCGCTGCTGGCCAAGATGGACTTCGCCGACCAGACCAAGGGATTCGCCCAGGGGGTCGTCTCCGTGGCACTGCTCTCACTGCTCTTCGCCGGCATCGGCCTCGTCATCGCCGCCGTCACCCCGCGCCGCGGCTTCGGCATCGCCGCCGTGATCGCCGTACTGGTCATCTCCTACGGCGCCGTCTCCACCCTTCAGGCCATCGCGGAGGCCCGGAACAACTCCGGCGCCATCCCCTGGATCGGCCTGTTCTCACCGGTCACCCTCGTCGACGGCGTGCAGACCGCCTTCCTCGGCGCGACCTCCTCGGCACCCGGCGCCGCCGGCCCGGGCAGCGGACAGGGCGTCGTCTACGTCCTCGTCGTCCTCGGCCTCATCGCCGCCGCATACGGCCTCCTGGTGCGCCGCTACAAGAAGGTGGGACTGTGACGACCCTCAGCATCGACCACGTCTCCCGCTGGTTCGGCAACGTGGTCGCCGTCAACGACATCACCATGACGATCGGCCCCGGCGTCACCGGCCTGCTCGGCCCCAACGGCGCCGGAAAGTCCACGCTGATCAACATGATGGCCGGCTTCCTCGCCCCCTCCACCGGCACGGTCACCCTCGACGGGCAGCCGGTGTGGCGCAACGAGAAGATCTACCGGCACATCGGCATCGTCCCCGAGCGGGAGGCGATGTACGACTTCCTCACCGGCCGCGAGTTCGTCGTCGCCAACGCCGAACTGCACGGTCTGGGCGACAAGGCCGCCCAGAAGGCCCTCGCCACCGTCGAGATGGAGTACGCGCAGGACCGGAAGATCTCCACCTACTCCAAGGGCATGCGCCAGCGCGTCAAGATGGCCTCCGCGCTGGTCCACGGCCCCTCGCTGCTCCTGCTCGACGAGCCGTTCAACGGCATGGACCCGCGCCAGCGCATGCAGCTGATGGACCTGCTGCGGCGCATGGGCGACGAGGGCCGCACCGTGCTGTTCTCCTCCCACATCCTGGAGGAGGTCGAACAGCTCGCCTGGCACATCGAGGTCGTCGTCGCCGGACGGCACGCCGCCAGCGGCGACTTCCGAAGGATCCGCCGCCTGATGACCGACCGGCCGCACCGCTACCTGGTGCGCTCCAGCGACGACCGTGCCCTGGCGGCCGCGCTGATCGCCGATCCGTCGACGTCCGGCATCGAGGTCGACCTCGCCGAGGGCGCGCTGCGCGTCCAGGCCGTCGACTTCGGCCGGTTCACGACCCTGCTGCCGCGGGTGGCCCGGGACCACGGCATCCGGCTGCACACGGTCTCGCCCTCCGACGAGTCCCTCGAGTCCGTCTTCTCGTATCTGGTCGCGGCGTAGGAGGCCGAAGATGTACGACCCCACAGTCGCCCGGCTCACCTACCGGGCCCTGCTCGGCCGCCGTCGGGCCCTCATCCTCGGCGCGCTGCCGCTGCTGCTCATCGTGATCGCCGCGGCCGTCCGCGCTCTCGCCGGAGCCGACGACCAGACCGCGGTGAACGTCCTGGGCGGGTTCGCGCTCGCCACCATGGTGCCGATCATCGGCGTCATCGCCGGCACCGGAGCGATCGGGCCGGAGATCGACGACGGCTCGGTGGTGTACCTGCTGTCCAAGCCGCTCAAGCGGTCGACGATCATCTTCACCAAGCTGATCGTGGCGATCGCGGTGACCATGGTCTTCTCCGCGGTGCCGACGCTGGTCGCCGGACTGATCCTCAACGGCAACGGGCAGCAGATCGCCGTCGCCTACACCGTGGCCGCGCTGGTCGCCTCCATCGCCTACGCGGCCCTCTTCCTCCTGCTGGGCACGGTCTCCCGGCACGCGGTGGTCTTCGGGCTCGTCTACGCGCTGGTCTGGGAGGCGCTGTTCGGCTCCCTGGTGCCCGGGGCGCGCACGCTGAGCATCCAGCAGTGGGCGCTGGCCGTGGCGCACAAGGTCGCCGGCGGCGACATGGTCACCTCCGACGTCGGGCTCCCGACGGCGACGGTGCTGCTGGTGGTGGTGACCGTCCTGGCCACCTGGTACGCCGGGCAGAAACTGCGGTCGCTGACCCTCGCCGGCGAGGAGTGAGGCATCCGTTCGGGGCCGGGCGGTCCCGCCCGGCCTTGACGGAGGCTTCACCTTCACCCGGGCACACTGGGCAAAGCGGATGAAGCGGCAGGAGGGCGTGATGACGGGCGAAGTGCCGGAGAGCGAGGGCCGGGGGACGACCGGGGACACGTGGGACGACGTCGTCCTGGACGCCGACTTCATACGCGCCGCCGGGACCGCCGAGCCGTCCGGCCGGGCACGGATGCTCGCCGCGCGCTGGCGGCGCGAGGAGCCCGAGCCCCAGCCGTGGCGCTCCGACGAGCCGCCCGCCGGATGGTTCTTCAGCAAGGCCCGCCGGCGTCGGTGGCGGCGGCGGTGAAGAGCCCCGGGACGTCCGGTAATTCGGTGGCGTCGAAGTCGTCGTAGCGGCACAGTGGTGGTGTTCACCGCGCCGGACCGCATCGGCGCCACGTTCTGGGAGAGGAGCTGGGCGATGTCGATGCACGGCAGTACGCCGAGCTCCCGACAGGGCAGCCCGCGGCGGGCTCCGGAGTAACTACCGGCTCCGTCGAGCCCGCCTCGCACGGGGAGCTGCCCGGGGCGGCCGCTTCGAGCACGCGAATCCCTTCGCGTGGGCCGCCCACCCGGAGGATTGGCCGAGTGGCAAGGCACCGGCTTGGTTCAAGCCGCGGTCGGGGTCACCCCCGCGCACGTTCGATCCGTGCATCCTCCGCAGAGACCGAGGGCTCAGCCCGCCAGCTTCTCCAACAGCACCGCGATGCCGTCCTCGTCGTTCGAGGCCGTCACCTCGTCGGCGACCGCCTTCAGCTCCTCGTGGGCGTTGGCCATCGCCACGCCGCGGGACGCCCAGGAGAACATCGGGACGTCGTTGGGCATGTCGCCGAAGGCGATGGCGTCCGCCGCCTTCAGGCCCAGCCGCCGCGCGGCCAGCGAGAGCCCCGTGGCCTTCGACAGCCCCAGCGGCAGCAGCTCGACGATGCCCTCGCCGGCCATGGTCACCGAGACGAAACCACCGGCGGTCCGGCGGGCCACGTCGGCCAGTTCGTCGTCCGAGAGGTCCGGGTGCTGGACGTAGATCTTGTTGAGTGGCGCGCTCCACAGGTCCGCGACGTCCGTGAACGGCGTCGCCGGAAGCGGGCCGGCGACCGCGTAGCCGGGACCGACCAGCACCTCGCCGTCCAGACCGTCGCGGCTGGCCGCCAGGTACAGCGGACCGACCTCCGCCTCGATCTTCGCCAGGGCCACCGCCGCCAGTTGCCGGTCCAGGGTCACCGAGGTCAGCAGGCGGTGCTCCCCGGCGTCGTACACCTGGGCGCCCTGGCCGCAGACCGCGAGGCCCCGGTAGCCGAGGTCGTCGAGGACGTGCCGGGTCCAGGGCACCGCGCGGCCGGTGACGACCAGGTGCGCGGCACCCGCCGCGGTGGCGGCGGCGAGCGCCTCACGGGTGCGCTCCGAGACCGACCCGTCGGAGCGCAGGAGCGTCCCGTCGAGGTCGGTCGCGATCAGCTTGTAGGGGAACGGCCCGGCGGCGGGTCTCACTTGGCCACCGGCTCCAGGACCTCTCGGCCGCCGAGGTAGGGACGCAGCACTTCCGGCACCCGCACGGAGCCGTCGGCCTGCTGGTGGTTCTCCAGGATCGCGACGATCGTGCGCGGGACGGCGCACAGCGTGCCGTTGAGCGTCGCCAGCGGGCGGACCGCCTTGCCGTCACGGAAGCGGATCTGGAGCCGGCGGGACTGGAACTCGGTGCAGTCCGAGGTCGAGGTCAGCTCGCGGTACTTGTCCTGGGTCGGGACCCACGCCTCGCAGTCGAACTTGCGCGAGGCCGAGGCGCCCAGGTCGCCCGAGGCTACGTCGATCACGCGGAACGGCAGCTCCAGCGAGGTCAGCCACTGCTTCTCCCACTCCAGCAGCCGGCGGTGCTCCTCCTGCGACTCCTCGGGGGTGACGTAGGAGAACATCTCGACCTTGTCGAACTGGTGGACGCGGAAGATGCCCTTGGTGTCCTTGCCGTGCGAGCCGGCCTCGCGGCGGAAGCACGGCGAGAACCCGGCGTACCGCAGCGGCAGGCGGTCGGCGTCGATGATCTCGTCCATGTGGTACGCCGCCAGCGGCACCTCGGAGGTGCCGACCAGGTACAGGTCGTCCTTGTCGAGGTGGTAGACGTCCTGGGCCGCCTGGCCGAGGAAGCCCGTGCCCGCCATCGACTGGGGGCGGACCAGCGCGGGGGTCAGCATCGGCGTGAAGCCGGCCGCGGTGGCCTGGGCGATCGCCGCGTTCACCAGCGCCAGCTCCAGCAGGGCGCCGACACCGGTGAGGAAGTAGAAGCGCGAGCCGGAGACCTTCGCGCCGCGCTCCACGTCGATCGCGCCGAGGAGCTGGCCGAGCTCCAGGTGGTCCTTGGGCTCGAAGCCCTCGGCGGCGAAGTCGCGGATCGTGCCGTGCGTCTCCAGCGTGACGAAGTCCTCCTCGCCGCCGACGGGCACGTCGGGGTGGATGAGGTTGCCGAGCCGGAGGAGGAGCTCCTGGGTCTCGGCGTCGGCCGCGTCGCGCTCGGCGTCGGCGGTCTTGACGTCGGCGGCGAGCCCGCTCGCACGCTTCAGCAGCTCGGCCTTCTCGTCACCGGAGGCCTTGGGGATGAGCTTGCCCAGCGCCTTCTGCTCGGCGCGCAGCTCGTCGAAGCGGACGCCGGACGACCTGCGCCGCTCGTCGGCAGACAGGAGGGCGTCGACGAGCGCGACGTCCTCTCCACGGGCACGCTGCGAGGCGCGCACACGGTCGGGGTCCTCACGGAGCAGACGAAGGTCAATCACGCGGTCAAGGCTACCGGTGCGACGTTCCACCCCACGACCCAGTATTCCGAACCATGCCTTACGTACCGTTATGGAGGAATTGCTTCCGGTGTCAATGGGGCAGACCCCGCCTCCCTGGAACGAGGCAGCCCGTGGGTGCCGGGTTGACCTGATTCCCTTGTGCGGAAGGGGACTTGAAGTCGGGTTGTCCACAGGAATCCACACCCCCTGGAGAGTTATCCACAGGCTGTGTGGAAGATCTGTGGATTTCGGAATTGATCACTCCGGAAGCGTCGTGCGGAGGGAGGAATTCCTGTCTCGAAGCGCCCGGACGCCCACTTTCGGCGGAAAGGGGTCGCCCCAAAAGATGAACCAAAGGAGACGAGTGGACGAAGGGTGACCTGTGGGGCCTTGACCGATCTTGAGGGCTGGAGGGCGATTTGTCGACTGAGTCCCCGTTGGGTGTCGACTTGTCCCCAGGTCGAGAGAGGGGGGTGTGGATAACTTCTGTGGACAACCAACATCCGTGGCCGGCACCGGCCGGAAGCGGCACAACCGGCTAGAAACGGCCGTCCTGGCAGCGTGCCACCCAGTCCGCCGCCGCCACGAACTCCTGGTCCGAGGTCCCGGCCAGCGGAGGCCGTACGTCCGCCGTGTCGCCGTCCGCCCGCGGGTACGAGCCCAGGAAGCGCACCTGGAGGCAGATCCGCTTGAGGCCCATCAGGGCCTCCGCCATCCGGCGGTCGTTGATGTGGCCCTCGGCGTCGATGCAGAAGCAGTAGTTGCCGATGCCGGCGCCCGTCGGGCGGGACTGCAGCAGCATCAGGTTGATACCGCGGGTGCTGAACTCGCCCAGCAGGTCGCGCAGCCCGCCGGGATGGTCGTCGCGCTGCCACAGCACCACGGACGTCTTGTCCGTGCCGCTCGGCGCGGCGGGCCGAGCGGGCCGGCCGACCAGCACGAACCGTGTCTGCGCGTTCTCCGCGTCGTGGATGCCCGTCTCCAGGGGCACGAGCCCGTACCGCGCGGCCGCGAACTCACCGGCGAACGCGGCGTCGTAGCGGCCCTCCTGGACCAGGCGTGCGCCGTCCGCGTTCGAGGCGGCCGACTCCCAGACGGCGTCCGGGAGGTTCGCCGAGAGCCAGTTGCGCACCTGCGGCTGGGCGGCCGGGTGGGCGGTGACCGTCTTGATGTCCGACAGCGTCGTACCGGGCCTGACCAGCAGCGCGAAGGTGATCGACAGCAGCACCTCGCGGTAGATCATCAGCGGCTGGCCCGCGACCAGCTCGTCGAGCGTGGTGGTGATGCCGCCCTCGACGGAGTTCTCGATCGGCACGAAAGCGGCCTCGGCAGCGCCGGCCCGGACGGCGTCCAGCGCCGACTGCACGGACACGTACGGGACCAGTTCCCGCGTGGCCGTCTCGGGAAGGGTGCGCAGGGCGACTTCGGTGAAAGTGCCCTCGGGGCCGAGATACGCATAGCTCGCTGGCATGACCTCACCCTAATGGCCTGGGCCGGACCCGGCTCGCGTGTCTCACGGAAGCCCCTCCCCCGGGTGAACCGGGTGTGACGGGTGTGATCGCACCGGTTCCGCCGTGCTCACCCCTCCAGCAGCCGCTGCCCCACGTACTCGCCCTTCGCCGCCCCGCCCGGGACCGCGAACAGACCGCTCGCCTCGTGCCGGATGTACGCCGACAGCGCGTCGCCGCGGTCCAGCTTGCGCTGCACCGGTACGAAGCCGCGCAGCGGGTCCGCCTGCCAGCAGATGAACAGCAGGCCCGCGTCCGGGGTGCCGTCGGCGTCGAAGCCGTCGTGATAGGAGAAGGGGCGCCGGAGCATGGCCGCGCCCCCGTTCTGGTCGGGCCGGGTGATCCGGGCGTGGGCGTTGACCGGGACCACGTAGGTGCCGTCCTTGCCGGTCTTCTCCAGGTCCATCGCGGTCGTCTCGGTGCCCCCGCCGAGCGGCGCCCCGTCGGACTTGCGGCGCCCGATGACGTCCTCCTGCTGGGTGAGCGGCAGCTTCTCCCAGTCGTCGAGGAGCATCCGGATGCGGCGTACGACGACGTAGGAGCCGTTCGCCATCCAGGCCGGCTCGCCGTTCGCGGGCACGAAGAGGCGCTGGCCGAAGTCCGGGTCGGCCGGCTTCGGGTTGCGGGTGCCGTCGATCTGCCCCATCAGGTTGCGGGCCGTCATGGGATGCGCGGTGGCTCCGGGGGAGCGGTTGAAGCCGTTCATCTGCCAGCGGACGCGGGCGGCACCGCCCGCGTCCTTCTGGAGGGCGCGCAGGGCGTGGAAGGCGACCAGCGCGTCGTTCGCGCCGATCTGCACCCAGAGATCGCCGTTGCTGCGGGACTTGTCGAGCCGGTCGGAGGAGAAGTCGGGCAGCGGGTCGAGAGCGCCGGGCCGCTGCCGGCGCAGATCCGTCCGGTCGAAGAAGGAGTGGCCGAAGCCGAAGGTGACCGTCAGCGCCGAGGGGCCCGCGTCCCGTGCCACGTCGGTGTCGTCGTGTGCGGCCGGTTCACCCGCCATCAGCCGCTCGGCCGTCGCCGACCAGCGGCGCAGCAGCGCGGCGGCCTCCTTGCGGCCCGCTCCGGGCGCGAGGTCGAAGGCGACGACATGGCCGCGGGCCTGGAGGGCGTCGGTGATGCCGGGCTGATGTTTCCCGTGAAACATCGCCCGGTCGGCGCCGAGCGAGGTGAGCGGGGTGGCACCGGCGGGCGCCGCCGTATAGCCGAGGCCCGTGCCGGCCGCGCCGAGGACGAGCCCGGTGGCACCGGCCGTGCCGAGCAGTCGCCGGCGCGACACGCCCGCTCCCGCGGCGGTGCCCGCCCGAGCGGACGCGGTCGCCGCGGGCGAGGGGTTCGGGGAGGTGGCCTCCGGGGTGGCCTGGTCGGTCATGGTGCGGTTCAGCCGATCTGCGTGTTCTTGGTGACGGTCACCTGGTCGATGTCGGAGGTCCGCACGGTCACGGCGACCTGCCAGTCGCCCGCCATGGGGATCTGCACCCCGCTCGCCACCCAGTGTCCGGTGGTGACGTGGTCGGGGTTCACCGGGAGCGGTCCGAGGTCCTTCGCGGCCAGCGTGAAGGCGATCTTGAGCTCGGTGATGTCGCGGAGGCGCCCGTTCGGCCCGAGGGAAAAGATGTGCAGCTCGTTGCCGCCCACGCGCGCGGGGTCGATGTCGATCCGTACGACGCCCTTGCCGTCCTTGCCGCCGGTGTCGAACGGCATGTCGAGGGTGACCGCGCCCACCCCGGAGGACGAGGACGAGGACGCGGGCGACGACGTGGCGGTCCTGGCCTCCGTCTCCGTGCGCCCCGGTTCGGTCTGCGTCAGCACGGTGGTGACGGCGAGCAGCACGACGGCGACACCCGCTTCCATCAGTACGGACCGGCGCAGCCCGAAGCGGTGGGGGTCGGCGTCCCGCAGCCGCTTCCGCCGTGCGGTGTCCACGGCGGCCTGCTGCCGGGCGAGCTGGGCGGCCCGCCGGGCGGCCTCCCCCTTCGCCGTCTTTCCACCAGGCTTGGCCTTGCCGCCGCCGGCTTTCCCGGTTTCGGTCTTCCCGGTCCCGGGCTTCCCGGCCCCGGCCTTCGCGTCCGGGCCGGGATTCCTGCCCGCGGTCGCCGCGACCTTCGTGCGTGCCTTGGCCGGTGCCTTCGCGGCGGCCGTCTGCGCCAGTCGGCCCGTCCAGCGGCGGGAGGTCCAGGCGACGCCGACCATCAGCGCCACCAGACCGACCTTGACGAGGAGCAGCTGTCCGTAGCGGGTGTCGGTGAGCGCCGACCAGGAGCCGACCTGGCGCCAGGACTGATAGGTGCCGGTGGCGACCAGCGCCAGGACGGAACCGAAGGCGACCTGGGAGAAGCGGCGTACGGCCGCGGTCTCGACCGGGGTCTCGGCGGGCGCCCGGTACAGCGCGACCAGGAGGGCGACGAGACCGCCGAGCCAGGCGGCCACGGCGAGCAGATGGACGACGTCGACCGGCATCGCGATGCCCGGCTGGAGCCCGGTCGAGGCGTGCTCGGACATGGCCCAGCTGGCCGCGAGTCCGACGGCGACCACGGTGCCGCCGATCGCGAGCCCGAAGGTCAGGTCGCGCTTCTCGTCGTCCGCGCGCTTCTGGTACTCCCCGAAGAGCACCGCGACGAACAGCGCCGCCGCGGCGAGCAGCAGCAGCCGGGAGACGAGGGCCGCCCCGGTCTTGGTCTGGAGCACCTGCCCGAGGAGCGTCAGGTCGACGACGTCCCCGATCTTTCCGGAGGTGGTGTAGGAGCCGCGCAGGAGCAGCAGCGCGAGCGTGGACGCGGTGAGCGCGACCCAGCCGGAGACGACGAGCCGTTGCACCGCCCGCACTCCCGAGCCGCGCTGCCAGCAGGCCAGTACGAAGGCGGCACCGCCGGCCAGGACGACGAAGCCGGCGTACGACACGTACCGCCCGATCCCGTAGAGCCCGCCGACGATCCCGCCGCCCGGCGTCTGGTCGCCGACCGCGGCGGAAGTCTTGGAGGGGGCGCCGATGGAGAAGGTGTAGGCACCGCCGACGGGGTGACTGTCGGCCGAGACCACCTGGTAGGCGACGGTGTAGGTGCCGTCCGGCAGTCCGCTGCGCAGCCGCACGGCATACGTCGTCCCGCTGACGTTGGCGGGCTTCCCGGCGTCGACGCGGTTGCCCTTGGGATCCAGGACGCGCAGCGAGTCGTCGCTCATGGCGACCTGTTCGGAGAAGGTCAGCGACACCTGGGCGGGCGCCTTGTCGACCACCGCCCCCTGCTGCGGATCGCTGCCGGTCAGCGCGGCGTGCGCGGAGGCCGGGGCGGCTCCGGCGAGGAGCACGCCGACGACGGCCATGAGCAGCAGCATCAGGGTCCGGAAGCGTGGGGCGATGGTCTGCGACAAGGTGGTCCCTCCCTCAGTGTCCGGTCGTGGGGTTGTACGTGGCCGATTTCACCGGCATCTCGACCTTGACGGTGCCGGACTCGGCGAAGTGCAGTTCGACGAGGACCGTCTGGCCCTGCCGGGGCGCGCGCTTCAGCTGGTCGAACATCAGGTGGCTGCCGCCGCTCTCGAACACGAGCCGCCCGTGGGCGGGGACGGTGAGGGGGCCCGCCTCCTTCATGACCCCGCCGGCGGTCTGGTGCACGGTGACGTCCTCGGCTTCGGCGCTGGTGACCGAGGTGAGTTCGTCCTTGGCGCCGCCCTTGTTCTCGATGGTCAGGAAGCCGGCCGCCATCGCGGCCGAGAGCGGCTGGGGCATGTAGGCGGAGTGGACGGACAGTTCGGCCTTCGCGTCACCGGTCCCGGAGAACGCGGCGCAGCCGGTCAGCAGGGCGGTACCGGTCAGGGCCGCGGCCAGGAGCGCCGCCGTCGGTGCCGGCCGCCTCACGGGTTCTCCCCCTTGACGATCCTGGGGAGGTCCTTGGTGTAGTCGTCGACGGTGGCGTCCTCGCCGTAGAGGACGTATCCGGCGTCGGTCTTCGGGGAGAACGCGATCACCTGGGTGCCGTGCATCGAGACGAGCTTGCCGTTCTTGTCCTTCGTGGTCGGCTCGATGGAGATGCCCAGGGTGCGCGCGCCGGCCTGGATGGTGGAGAAGGCGCCGGTGAGCCCTATGAACTGCGGGTCGATCATCTTGAGCCACTTGCCGAGTTCGGCCGGGGTGTCGCGGTCCGGGTCGGTCGTGACGAACACCACGCGCAGGTCGTCCTGCTCGGCCTTGGACAGTGCCTTCTTGGCGACCGCGATGTTGTTCATGGTCAGCGGGCAGGCGTCGGGGCAGTGGGTGTAGCCGAAGTAGACCAGCGTCGGGTGGCCGGCGGTCTCCTTGCGGAGGTCGTACTGCTTTCCCTGGGTGTCGGTGAGGACCAGGTCCGGCTTCTCGAACGGCTTGTCGAGGACGGTCGCGGCCTTCTGCGAGGTGTCCTCGGAGACGACGGCGACGGGCTTCCCGCCGTCGTTGCCGCTGCCGCAGGCGGAGAGGGTCAGGGTGGCCGCGGCCAGCAGGGCGGCCGCGACGAAGGTCTTGTTGCGCATAGAGAAATGTCCCAGATGTGAGAACTCCGGCGCGCTCCGGGGGCCGTACGCGAGAGTGGCACGACCCCCGGAGCGCGTGACGGACGAGCCGGATCAGGCGGTGGTGCGCCTGCGGCCGGCGAGTACGCCGTAGGCCACGCCGGCCGCGCCGACGAGGATGCCGACGATGCCGAGGACGCGGGCGGTGGTGTCGCTGCCGCTCTTGGAGGTGTCGGCGGCGGTGGTCTGGGCGGCGGGCTTGGTGTCGGTGGCGGCGTCCTTGGCCGACGCGTCGTGTCCGTCACCCTCCGAGGCCGCGGTCAGCTGAAGCACCGGCGCCGGGTTGTCCGGTTCCGCCTGACCCTCCTGCGGCACCTCGATCCAGCGCACGACCTCCTTGTTGGAGTACGTCTGGATCGCCTTGAAGACCAGCTGGTCGGCGTCCTCGGGCAGGGTGCCGATGGAGACCGGGAACTTCTGGAAGAAGCCGGGCTTGATGCCGTCGCCGTCGGCGGTCCAGGTGACCTTGGTGACCGCTTCGGAGATCTTCTTGCCGTGCATCTCCAGCGGCTTGTCCAGCTGGGACTTGGTGACGTCGATCTTCCAGCCGGTCATCGGCTGCGGCATCACGGAGGCCAGCGGGTGGTCGGTCGGGAAGTTGACCTCGACCTTGGTGGTGGAGGCGTTGTCGCGCTCGTTGGGGACCTTGAAGTCGACGACGGCGTAGCCGCCCTTGGCGGCGGAGCCCTCCGGCTGGACGCTGACGTGCGCGAATGCCGGGGCGGACAGGGCGAGGACGGCCGAGCCGGCGACGACGGCGGTGGCGACGAGTCGAGAAGCCTTCATAGGGGGTGCACTCCACTTCGAGTGAGTTCCGGTGTCTGAGGGGTGCGCGTGCGGGGTGGGACCGGTGTCCCGGTGTTCCCGCCGGGCGGGCACGCGCGCGCGTGCCGCACGACGGCGGCCGCTCCCCCGGCGGAGACCCGCTCGGTGGGGTGGTGGTCGCGTCGCGTCAGGCAGCGAGGACGAGTGCGGCGGCGGCCGGCGGGCCGCGGCGGATCACCGTGTGCTGGAGTGCGGTGGTGTGGGGGACGAGGGGCGCGGAGTCGGCGGTGCGCCGGAAGCGCAGGCCGGTGCCGGCCGCCGTGGGCAGCCCGGCGCACAGGGCGCGCACCAGGGCGAGCGCCCCGCGCAGGGACCGAACGAGCGCGGCCTCGGCGACTCCGTGCGCCGACAGCTCGATCAGCCGCAGCAGGGCGAGGTCGCCGCGCCGCAGCACCCAGCCCGTGGCGACGGCGGCCAGGACGTGGACGATCAGCATCGGCAGGGACGGCAGCAGCGCGGCGGCCGCGCCGATGGAGAACGGGGAGCCCGCGGGGTGGTGCGGGGCGCTCGGGCCCGTGCCGGCGCCGACGTAGGCGTGCGCGTCGACGAGTATCCGGTAGGCCTGGGCCGGGCTGATCACGGCGGCGGTGGCCCCGCACACGTACCGGGCGGCCTGCTGGACGAGCTCGGCGTCGGACAGGACGGGCAGCGAACCCGTCGGTGCCGTCGATCCCGTGGAGCCCATGGTCGTGGCACCGGAGGCCATGGCGCCCATGCCGCTCTGCCCCATGCCGAACAGGCTGTGCAGCACGGTCTGACCGACCACGAGCAGCGTCGCGATCCCCGGCAGGGAACGCGCGCGCCCGGCGAGGGGCGCCACCACGACCAGCGCCCCCAGGAACCCCGCGCCCAGCGTCCACAGCGGCACCGCGGCGCAGGAGGCCAGCGTGTGCCCGGCCGCGGCCAGCACGACGCAGACCGCGGCGAACACCGCGGCCCGAAGGATCCTGAGACCGCGTCCGGCGGGTGCCGTGCGCGGGCGGGGGGCAGACATGGCGGCCTCATCATCCCACTGGACCCGGGCCCTTCGTACGGCAGGTCCACAAGATGCGGTAGATCCGGAAGGTCACGTTCTGATGTCGTCGGCCCGCACATACACCGATTCCGCGCCCCGCCGCGTCCGCCGATCGGACCGTGTCGTGTCAACGCCGTGCTTACGGCAGGGCACTCGGGGCAATACGTAACGGTATGTCGAGCCGCGCCGGGAGGCTGGAGCATGAGCATCTGGTGGTCACTCCATCTGCGGCGTGACGCCGCGAGCGTGCCGCTCGCGCGGCGACTGCTGCTCGGCACGATGGAGACCGCGGGCGTCGACCCCGACATCTCCTACGACCTGTCCGTGGCCCTGAGCGAGGCCTGCGCGAACGCGGTGGAGTACGGCGGGGACACCGAATCCTCCGGTGGGTACCGCGTCACGGCCTTTCTCGACGGGGAGAAGTGCCGCATCGAGGTGGCCGACGCGGGCCCCGGCTTTCCGCCGGCGGGCCGCCGCCGCCCGGTCCGCGCCGCGCGCGCCGACGCCGAGCACGGCCGCGGCCTGTACCTCATCCAGCAACTCGCCGACCATGTCCACATCCGCAACAGGCCGGGCCGGGGCGGCGCGGTGGTGAGCTTCGACAAGATCCTCAAGTGGCGCGAGGACGCGCCGCTGGTGGCGGTGTAGCGCAGCCGGTCGCGGTGCGGTGTTGTGCGGGACGCCGGCCAGGAGTCCGGGCGTGTCCCGGGTCCGGCGCGATTCTTCGCGGGCCGCGTGCCGTCGGCGGCACGGATCCCGCTCAGGCGCCGGCCAGGAGCTTCGCCAGGGCCTCCAGGGCCTCCGGGTAGACCCGTTCCCGGGGGGTGCCGTAGCCGACGACCACGCCCTGGGGGCGGCCCTCGCCCGGGGTGTGCCAGTGGTCGGCCAGGCGGCCGAGGGCCAGCCCCTCCGCCTCCGCGCGGGCCAGCGTCCCCGCTTCGTCGGCGACGTCCACCAGGGCGTGCAGACCGGCGGCGATCCCGCGCACCCGGCGGGAGCCCAGACGGTCCAGGAGCTGGTCCCGGCGGCGCCGGTAGCGAAGGCGGCACGCGCGTATGTGCCGGTCGTAGGCGTGGCTGTCGATCAGCTCGGCGAGCGCCAACTGGCCGATGGTCTCGGTGTGGTGGTCACTGTGCAGCTTGGCCTCGGCCACCGCGTCGACCAGGTGCGGCGGCAGCACCACCCAGCCCAGTCGCAGGGCCGGCCCCAGCGTCTTGGAGGCGGTGCCCAGATAGGCGACCTGACCCGGCGCCATGCCCTGGAGCGCGCCCACCGGCTGGCGGTCGTAGCGGAACTCGCCGTCGTAGTCGTCCTCGACGATCAGCCCTCCACGCGCGCGTGCCCAGTCGGTCAGCGCCCGCCGCCGCTCCGGGTGCAGGGTCACACCGGTCGGGTACTGGTGCGCCGGGGTGACGACGACGGCCCTCTGCTCGCCCAGGTCCTGGGCGCACACACCGCGTTCGTCGACCCGGACCGGCGCCACTCTGCCGCCCGCCCGCCGCACCACCTCCCGGTGGAAGGGCAGCCCGGGGTCCTCCATGGCGACCTCGGCCCCGTCCAGCACGCGCGTGAGGAGCGCCAGTCCCTGCACGTACCCGGAGGTGATGACGATCCGCTCGGGCGGAGCGATCACCCCGCGCGCCCGCCCCAGATAGCCCGACAGCGCCGTGCGCAGCTCGATCCGGCCGCGCGGGTCGCCGTAGTCGTACGTCAGCGAGGGCGCCGTCGCGATGGCGCGGCGCAGTGCCCGCAGCCAGGCCGCCGCCGGGAAGGTGCCGACGTCCGGGCTGCCCGGCCGCAGGTCGAAACGGGGAGTACGCGCGTGTGCCGCCGCTCCCGGCTCCTGCGCGTCGACGGCCGGCAGGGCGGCGACCCGGGTGCCCGATCCCTGCCGCGCCGTCAGATAGCCCTCGGCGACCAGCTGGTCGTACGCCGCCTTCGCGGTGCCCCGCGAGATGCCGAGTTCGGCGGCCAGCCGGCGGGTCGCCGGCAGCCGTGTCCCGGGCGCCAGCCGCCCGTCCCGCACCGCGTCGCGGAGCGCCTTCTCCAGCCCCGCCCGGCGGCCCGCCGCCGCGTCCGGTTCCAGATGCAGGGCCAACCCGGCACCGGACCAGAAGTCCTCCACGAGAACCCTCCCCCTAGGTACGTGAATTCACGGCCGGGACCCACGCCCCGGCGCAGGACGGCCGGACACCTCGCGGGTGCCCGGCCGTCGGACCCGTATCAGCCCTTCAGCGACGCCATCCAGGCCTCGACCTCGTCGGAGCGGCGCGGCAGGCCGGCCGAGAGATTGCGGTTGCCGTCCTCGGTGACCAGGATGTCGTCCTCGATGCGGACGCCGATGCCGCGGTACTCCTCCGGGACGGTCAGGTCGTCGGCCTGGAAGTACAGGCCCGGCTCGACGGTGAGGACCATGCCCGGCTCCAGCGTGCTGTCGACGTACGCCTCGGTCCGCGCGGCGGCGCAGTCGTGGACGTCCATGCCGAGCATGTGGCCGGTGCCGTGCAGCGTCCAGCGGCGCTGCAGACCCAGCTCCAGGACCCGCTCGACCGGGCCCTCGACCAGGCCCCACTCGACGAGCTTCTCCGCGAGCACGCGCTGGGCGGCGTCGTGGAAGTCGCGGTACTTGGCACCCGGCTTGACCGCCGCGATGCCGGCCTCCTGGGACTCGAACACCGCGTCGTAGATCTTCTTCTGGATCTCGTTGTACGTGCCGTTGACGGGCAGCGTGCGCGTGACGTCGGCGGTGTAGAGGGTGTGCGTCTCCACGCCCGCGTCCAGCAGGAGCAGGTCGCCGGAGCGGACCGGGCCGTCGTTGCGCACCCAGTGCAGGGTGCAGGCGTGCGGGCCGGACGCGCAGATGGAGCCGTAGCCGACGTCGTTGCCCTCGACGCGCGCGCGGAGGAAGAACGTTCCCTCGATGAAGCGCTCGCTGGTCGCCTCGGCCTTGTCGAGGACCTTCACCACGTCCTCGAAGCCGCGCACGGTGGAGTCGACGGCCTTCTGCAGCTCGCCGATCTCGAAGTCGTCCTTGAGCAGGCGCGCCTCGGAGAGGAAGACCCGCAGCTCCTCGTCGCGCTCGGCGGTGACCTTGTCGGTCAGGGCGGCCTCGAGGCCGGCGTCGTAGCCGCGCACGACGCGGACCGGGCCGGTGGCCTCACGCAGCTTGTCCGCCAGTTCGCGCACGTCGGAGGTCCGGATGCCGTACAAGGTCTCGGCCTCGGCCAGGGAGTGGCGGCGGCCGACCCACAGCTCGCCCTGGCCGGAGAGCCAGAACTCGCCGTTCTCACGGTCGGAGCGCGGCAGGAGGTAGAGCGTCCCCTGGTGCCCGTCCGCGGTGGGCTCCAGGACCAGGACGCCGTCCTCGGTCTGGTTGCCGGTGAGGTAGGCGTACTCGACCGAGGAACGGAAGGGGTACTCGGTGTCGTTCGAGCGGGTCTTCAGGTTGCCCGCGGGGATGACCAGGCGCTCGCCGGGGAAGCGTGCGGACAGTGCGGCGCGGCGGCGCGCGGTGTGCTCCGCCTGCTCGACCGGCTCGAGGCCGTGCAGCTCGGTGTCGGCCCAGCCGGACTTCATGTTCTCGGCGAGCTCGTCGGACACGCCCGGGTACAGGCCGTTCTTCCGCTGCTTGATCGGTTCTTCTTCGGCGGTCTCCGGGGTCTCCGGCAGCTCCTGCGCCACGGTCTTCCTCCTCGATACAGCCATTGGGCCATCCCCCATCGTACGGTCGTACGGAAGGGGGCCAGAGGCGGAAGCACCTGTTACCGGATCACCGGGCGGCCTACTCGAAGCACGCCGCCAGCAGTGCCACGTCCTCCGCGCCGCCGGTCACGTCGAGACCGTTCGGCAGGAGCGTGTGCAGGACGTGGTCGGCGACGGCCCCCGGGTCGTGGCGCAGCGTGCGCGGGACGCTCGCCGCGGCCGCGTGCAGCCGGGCGAAGGCACGGTCCACGGCATCGCCGGTGCGGTGCAGCAGCCCGTCGGTGTAGAGCAGCACCGTCTCGCCCGCGGCCACCTGGAACTCCACGCTCGGCGCCTCCCAGCAGGCGAGCATGCCCAGCGGCGCGGACACGGACGTCTCCACGAACTCCGTGCGCCGTTCGCCGAGCACCAGCGGCGGGCAGTGCCCGGCGCCCGCCAGGGTGATGCGGCGCAGGGCGGGTTCGCAGTAGGCGAACAGGGCCGTGGCGGAGCGGGCGGGCTCGGTCAGCCGCAGGAGCAGTTCGAGGTCGGACAGGACGGCGACGGGATCCTCGCCCTCCATCACCGCGTACGCCCGCAGGGACGCCCGCAGCCGGCCCATCGCGGCGATCGCGCCCGGCCCGGCGCCGGTGACCGAGCCGACCGCGAGGCCGAGCGCGGCCTCGGGCAGTGGCAGCGCGTCGTACCAGTCGCCGCCGCCGCGGGGCCCGGTGCGGTGCCGGGAGGCGAGCTGGACACCGGGGACGCGGGGCAGCCGGGAGGGCAGCAGCTCCTCGTAGACCGTCGCCATGCACGCGCGCGTGCGCTCGGTGTCGAGCAGGCGCGCCAGGTGCTCGGTGGCGAAGCGGAGGTAGAGGCCGGCGAGGTGGCGCTGACGCTCCACCGGTTCGGCGGGCTCGTCGTAGAACCAGACGGCGGCGCCGAGTCGGCCGGCGGTCTCGGTGGACAGGGGCAGCGCGTAGCTGGCGGCGTAGCCGAGGCGGCCGGCCACCTCGCGGTGGCGCGGATCGAGGCCGTCCTCGGCGAACAGGTCGGGGCGCACGACCTCGCCGTCGCCGCCCGGCAGCCCGGCCGCGGTGTCCAGGAGCGTCCCGTAGGGCATCGCGCTGCGCGGCACGGTCTCGATGTGGCCGAGATCGGCCCGTGCGAGACCGAGGCCGATGGTGGTGTCGGGGCCCAGTCCGTCGTCCGGTTCGAGGACGGCGAGGCCGCGCCGGGCGCCGACGAGGGCGGCGCCGGCGCGCAGCAGTTCCTTCAGGGCGGCGTCGAGTCCGTTCGTACGGGCCAGCCGTTCGGTGAGCTCGTTCAGAGTGGTGAGGTCGGAGACCCAGCCGGCGAGCCGGTCCTGGAGGAGGGCGCCCGGCGGAGGGGGCGCGTGCGGGCCGGACGGACCGCTCGGGGAGGGGTCCGGAGCAGCGGGCGAGGGTGCGACAGTGTGTGCGGGTGCCGGAACCGTCGAATCGATTCCAGCCACTTTCGGAGGGTGGGGGGCGTTCATGGCGTCCGGCTTTCCGACCGGTGCGTATTGCTCAAAAGCATCGCAAACCCCCATGTCATTCTGCGCCGCCAGCAGTGTCTCCACATGTACACGCACTCGTGAGGGGATGTCCAGCATTGTCCTGCCGGGTTTCCTGGTGTCAGAGGGGTTCTCGGGGTCTTCTTCCCAACCTCTTGCTAAAAGGGGAAGTTGGCTTGAAACTGCCTCGGGTGACGGCCTGTTGCGGTCGACTGGGCTTGCTCGACAGAGCGTCACAGCGGTCGTGATGGGTACGTACTCGGAGAAGGCCAGGGGTGGTTGGGGGCTACCCGGAACCTGGCGACGGACCCGGGCGTCTTAGCCACCGACGGCCGTGCCCCATCCTTGCGCGATGGAGGCGGAGAGCAGAAGACAAGACGGCATAACGCCACGCTCCGCCACCCCGCGCCACGCCCATGCTTCTGGTAGACGCAGTATGGACGGGGCTGCCGTGGAAGCAGCCGATGCTCGGCCCATAGGGGTTCCCCGTGCCTGAAGGCAGGGGTGTGATGCGCCAACAGGTACGCACAGTGCAGTGATCGACACATGATGTGAGTGGTCCACGGTGTTGCCAGCGGTGCAACGGAAAGGAACGAGCGCTCATGCGCGAGATCCCCGGAAGGCGACGCAGGCTCCCGTCCCAGCACAGTGACGGGGGGCCTGAGCCCATCAGCGCGGCCCTGACCTTCGCGACCCGGTGGCAGTGGCCCGTGCTGCCCGGCGTGGCAACGGATCCGCGGCGCGGCGACCGCTGCGGCTGCCCCGACCCGGAGTGCACGGTGCCCGGCGCGCACCCCTTCGAACCCGGCCTCCTCGCGGCCACCGCCGACGCCCGCATGGTGCGCTGGTGGTGGACCAACCGGCCCACCGCGCCGATCGTCCTGGCCACCGGGGGCAAGGCTCCCTGCGCGGTGAGCCTGCCGGCCCTCCCGGCCGCCCGCGCCCTCACGGCGCTCGACCGCGTCGGCATGCGGCTCGGCCCGGTCGTCGCCTCGCCCACGCGTTGGGCGATCCTCGTCAAGCCCTACTCCCTGGAGCAGTTGGGCGAGCTGCTCTACGCCAAGGACTTCGTCCCCGGCTCCCTCCGCTTCCACGGCGAGGGCGGCTACCTCGCCCTGCCCCCCTCCGAGACCGGAGCCGGCCCGATCCGCTGGGAGCGTGCCCCGCTGCCCGGTTCCGCCTCGCCCTGGGTGCCCGATGTGGAGGCCGTGGTCGACGCGGTGGTGGAGGCCCTCACTCGTACGGGTGTGAGCGCCCCCGAGTTCTAGGGGTGTCGCGGCCGCGGCGGGCGAACCGCCCGCCCGGGGTCGTTATCGTCCCCGCATGCTGCGTCGTTCCGCCGGGCCCGGAAGCCGAGTGCCGCGCGGCGGCCCCGATCCCCGGCGTGTCCGCCTGCTCGCCCTTCTGGGCGTCATCGGCTGTGTCGTCGTAATGCCGCTGGCCGGCGCGTCCGCGGGCCAGGTGGGCGACCGGAGCGATACGGGCGCCCGCTCCCTGCCGCCCGGCGACGACAAGATGACCTCCGCCGCGCCCGCCCGTTCCCCGCTGGTGCTCGGCCTGGGGCTCGCGACCGCCGCGCGCTGCGGCCCCGAGATCACCTCGCCCGACGGGGTCGAGGCGCAGACCTGTGTGCTGACCCAGGGCCAGGACACCTGGGCGCGCACCTACTACCGCAACGCGACCGGACGGCCCCTGGACGCCGACCTGACCCTGATGGGTCCGGGCGAGCGCACCGTGCGGACGCGCTGCGCGCCGGCCGGGGGCGACGAGCCGGAGATCTGTGAGACACCGCGGGAGCGCGGCAGGGGGACGGCGGCGGCGTACAGCGCCGTCGCGGAGTTCGCAGAGCGCGGCGGACGTGCCGCGCTGCTGTTGCGATCCGGGAGCAACTCGCCCACGACGACGGGCGGTTGACATGCGACCGCGCTGCGTGAGCGGCAGCGGACACGTAAGCGCCCGGTTGCTGGCGACGGGGGATGCACCAGCAACCGGGCTACTGGAACGGTAACAAGAGATCGGCAGTTCGCAAATTCGATCCCGGCTTTCCAGTCACCGGGTGGACGGCTTTCCGGTCACCGACTCGCTTGAGCCGTCCACCGGTTGTGACGGGGGTCATCCGATCTGCCCGAGCGGGACGGGGGGCCGGGCGGCCGACCGGAGGGCCGGGCGGCCGACCGGAGGGCCGGCCGCCCCGCCGTTACTCAGCTCAGCGTGACCTGGCGGTTGGTCAGACCACCGCGGGCCCGGCGCTCGTCCCCGGTCAGCGGCGTCTGCGTGGCCAGCGCGGCGGCCAGTTGTTCGGCGAACTCGGCGGCCGGCTTCTCCACGTCCTGGGCGCCCATCTCGCTCGGCAGGTCCCACACGGGCACGGTGAGGCCGTGCGCCCGGAAGGAGCCCACGAGACGGGTGCCTTCACCGAGGTTCGAACGGCCCGCCGCGTGCAGTCGCGCGAGAGCGTCCAGAAGCTGCTCCTCCGCGTGCGGCATGACCCAGCGCAGGTGGTTCTTCTCCGGCGTCCGGCACCAGTACGCCGCCTCGACGCTCTCCATGCGCACGGTCGGAATGGCCGCCGCGTTGGCCCGCTCCAGGGAGGCGGTGACATCCGGCGTCGCGTTCTCCGCGTCCGGCACCCAGAACTCGAAGCCCTCGTGCACCACGGGCTCGAAGGGGGCCTCGAGGTCGAGCAGGTCCTGAAGCCGCGGGCCGTCGGCCGGGGCGCGGCGGCCCTGTACGGGGGTGCCGGGCTTGGCCTCCAGGGCACGCAGCAGGGTGTCGGCGAGGTCGCGGCTGATGTCGCCGGACGCCGTGTCGTTCTGCAGGCCGAGCAGCACCGAGCCGTCGTCGCGGCGCAGTGCGGGCCAGGCCATCGGCAGGACCGTGGCGAGCGTGACCGCCGGGACGCCGTCGGGCAGGCCGTCGCGGAGCGCCAGCCCGGCCGTGGCGGCGGGGACCAGCTCGCGCAGCGCCACCCAGTCGCACTCGCCGGGCAGTCCCTCGAAGGGCCGCTGCACCAGCTCGGTCACCGCGTGCGCGGCGGCCCGGCCGTGGCAGGCCTTGTACCGCCGGCCGCTGCCGCACGGGCAGGGCTCGCGCGCACCGACGACCGGGATCTCTCCATCCGTGAGCTGCGGGCGCTTGGCCTTCGTCTGGGGTCGCTTCTTGGCCATCTGGGTGTCTCCCGGTTACGGCTCGTCTCGTACGGCGCGAGCCTAGCCGTTCACGCCGTCAACGACGGGACCCTGTGGACACGGCGGGGGAATGGCGGGTAACGCCGGAATGGCGGCGTGACGCCGGGGAAGGGGGACAACCGGCCGGCTCCGAGCGCCCGCGCGCGGCACGACCCGGGCATCGCCCGGGCGCGGCGCACGCGTGCGTGTTCAGTCCAGGTCGCCGAAGGCGTCCGTGAAGCCCAGGCCGGGCAGGGCCGACACGGACGGTGCGGTGATCCGGGAGGCGAAGTCGTCGCGACGGTGACCGGCGTCCGGGTCGTGCACGTCGTCGTGGACGACCACCCATACGGTGACCTCGCCGCCGACGCCGTCCCGTACCCCCCAGTCGTCGCAGAGGGCGGTGATGATGTTCAGCCCGCGGCCACCGTGCGCGGTGACCGAGGGGGTGGCCGGGGACGGGCGGGTCGGGCCGCCGCCGTCGGTCACCTCGACGATCAGGCTGCCGCCCGCGTCCACCCGCCATGCGGCCCGGACGTCGCCGTCGCCTGCCAGGGCGCCGCGCAGCGGCCGGCCGTGCTTGCAGGCATTGCTCAAGAGTTCGGAAAGGATCAATACGGCGTCGTCGATGACCGATTCCGCCACGCCACCGCTGCGCAACTGATCACGCATCCGGCGTCTTGCTTCCCCCACGCCCGCAGGGCCATGGGGTACGGCCATGCTCGACGACGTGGGCACCTCCTGTGCCACCACCAACGCCACCCCCGAGACCTCCTTCGCCCCACGCCACGGAGTGGATGCCCCACCGGCCTGTACCGGAAACCGGCCGAATCGCGTCCGGCGACGCATTTGGAACGATCGGTCACTCACCGAACGCGCCGGAGCACTCCCTGTCATCGCGGCTGGACCGGAGGCCGGTCAGCGGCCGAGCCGGTGCAGGACCGCGCGCGGGCGGTTGGTGATGATGGCGTCCACCCCCAGGTCCACACAGAGGTCGACGTCCTCGGGATCGTTCACCGTCCACACGTGCACCCGGTGTCCCGCCTGCTTGAGCCGCTCCACGTACACCGGCTGGTTGCGCACGATCCGGATCGAGGGCCCCGCGATCCCGACGCCCGCCGGCAGCCGTCCGTCGCGCAGCCGTGGCGAGACGAACTGCATCAGATAGACCGTCGGCAGGGTCGGCGAGGCCGCCCGCACCCGGTGCAGGGAGCGCGCTGAGAAACTCATCACACGCACCGGCGACCTCGTGGCCGAGGCCGGGGCGTCCAGTCCGAACCGCTTCAGGAGTGTCAGCAGTCGTTCCTCGACCTGCCCGGCCCACCGCGTGGGGTGCTTGGTCTCGATGGCCAGCTCCACCGGCCGACCGGCGTCGGCGACGAGTCCGAGCAGCCGCTCCAGGGTGAGGACGGAGGTGTCCTCGGGGTCCTCGGGCCGTACCTCCCAGTCCGGCTCCTCGAGCCGGCCGCGCCAGGACGCGCGCGTGCGCCAGGAGCCGAAGTCCAGCGCGGCGAGGTCGGCGAGCTCCAGGGCGGACACCGCTCCCCGGCCGTTGGACGTACGGTTGACGCGCCGGTCGTGCACGCAGACGAGATGACCGTCCGCGGTCAGGCGTACATCGCATTCGAGGGCGTCCGCGCCGTCCTCGATGGCCTTCCGGTAGGCGGCCAGCGTGTGCTCCGGGGCGGCCTCGGAGGCTCCGCGGTGGGCGACGACTTGGATGTGGTGCTGCCGTGCGTGGGTCACCGCGTCATGGTGCCACCGCGGCGGAATGGCCGGGGCGGTGGAGAGCCGTCGATAATGTGTCTGTTTCATGTGAGATGACCCATATAAAGAATGCACCCGGACCCACAGCATCGGCTTATGGTGCTCTGACGGCCCGTGGGAAAAGCTGACTACGTACACACCTGCACATGCACAGCTGGAGCGCGCCGGGTCACCGGCGGGCGTGGCGAGCGTGACCGAGTGCGACCGAAAACAACAGCCGTGGAGCAAGGAGAAGAGCTGTGAGCACCGAGAACGAGGGCAACACGGTACCCCCGGCACCGTCCGCACCTCCCGTGCCGGTGGATGCTCCCGCTGCTTCCCCGCACCCGGCCGCCCCCCAGGGCGGCCCTTCCGCACCTCCGCCCCCGGACGCGCCTCCGCACGTCCCGGGAGCCCACGGCGGGGCCGGCGCGCCCGCACCGCAGGGCCACGGCTCGCCCGTCGACGGCTCCTGGCCGCCCCCGTCCTCCGCCGCGCCCGCATACGGGGACGGCGGCACGGGAGGCGCCGGCTGGGGCGCCGCGTACCAGCAGCACCAGCCCGCGCCCAAGCCCGGCGGCCGGCGCGGCGGCCTGGTCGCCGCGGTCCTGGTGGCGGCGCTGGTCGCCGGCGGTCTGGGCGGCGGCCTCGGCTACACACTGGCCAGGAACGACGACAGCAGCTCCACCACGGTCTCGGCCTCCGACGCCGGCGCCTCGCAGATCAAGCGGGACCCGAACTCGATCGCGGGCGTGGCCGCCAAGGCCCTGCCGAGCACGGTCACCATCGAGGCCGAGGGAACCGGCGGCCGGGGCGGCACCGGCACCGGATTCGTCTTCGACACCCAGGGCCACATCGTCACCAACAACCACGTGGTGGCCGAAGCCGTCGACGGCGGCAAGCTCAGCGCCACCTTCCCCGACGGCAGGAAGTACGACGCCGAGGTCGTCGGCCACGCCCAGGGCTACGACGTCGCGGTCATCCGGCTCAAGAACGCGCCCTCGGACCTCAAGCCGCTCGCCCTCGGCGACTCCGACAAGGTGGCCGTCGGCGACGAGACGATCGCCATCGGCGCGCCCTTCGGCCTGTCGAACACGGTGACGACCGGCATCATCAG
Source organism: Streptomyces sp. NPDC001204 (assembly GCF_053598035.1). Classification (NCBI taxonomy): domain Bacteria; kingdom Bacillati; phylum Actinomycetota; class Actinomycetes; order Kitasatosporales; family Streptomycetaceae; genus Streptomyces; species Streptomyces sp. NPDC001204. The sequence continues at coordinate 224,697 of NZ_JBSFJL010000012.1, forward strand.
TGCGAAGAACCGCCCCGTAGCCTCCAGCGACGGCAGCTCCGACAGCAAGGCCTCCTACATGAGCGCCCTGCAGACGGACGCCTCCATCAACCCGGGCAACTCCGGCGGCCCGCTCCTCGACGCACGCGGCGCGGTCATCGGCATCAACTCCGCCATCCAGTCCGCGGGCAGCGGCGGCCTCGGCGGCGCCGGCCAGTCCGGCTCGATCGGCCTCGGCTTCGCCATCCCGATCAACCAGGCCAAGTACGTCGCCCAGCAGCTGATCAAGACCGGCAAGCCCGTCTACGCCAAGATCGGCGCGTCGGTCTCCCTGGAGGACACGACCAACGGCGCCAAGATCACCGACCAGGGCGTCAGCGGCTCGGACCCGGTCGAACCGGGCGGCCCCGCCGCCGAGGCCGGCCTCAAGCCCGGTGACGTCATCACCAAGCTCGACGACCGGGTCATCGACTCCGGCCCCACCCTCATCGGCGAGATCTGGACCCACAAGCCCGGCGACAAGGTCACCGTCACCTACAAGCGCGCCGGCAAGGAGCACACGGCGGAGCTCACCCTCGGCTCCCGCGTCGGCGACAACTGACCCCACGCGCGCCTGTCCTCCACGGAAGGCATGGGCAACGAGCCGAGCGCTGCTCGGCGTGGTGGCCTTCACGACCCGGAGGTCAGCCAGTGGACCCCGTGTGGAGCACGAACCCCGCGAGACGCCGGAGGCCGGTACGCTGTACCCGCTCCGCTCCTGGTGGGCGGTGACGAGGTGGGTTGCCCGAGCGGCCTAAGGGAACGGTCTTGAAAACCGTCGTGGCAGCGATGTCACCGTGGGTTCAAATCCCACACCCACCGCGCATGAGAGCGGCCCCTGACCAGGCGAATCGGTCAGGGGCCGTTGTGCTGAGGGGTGTCCGCTCGGCACCGTGGTTCCCCGAGGTTCCCCGCACGAACGGGCACGGTTGGGGCACGGGCAGCTTCTGCCGTCAACCGCCCTCGAACAGGGTGCTCTTGGGCTTTTGACGCCCCCTCGCAGAAAGTGATCGTCTTTGCTTCATGGCTTTGACGGCGACGTCCTCAATCCGCCGGAGGGGCCGCAGTGTCCTCTGGGCAGCGGTTGCTTTGGTGTTGCTGGTAGCCGGCGGATGGCTGATCAACTACCGCCTGACTTACCACACGTTCGCCTGGTGGGTTCTTCTGCAACGCAACATCGTCGCCGCGACCTGCGACTTAGCCGTCGACGGTTGTCAGCGTTGGTCGTCGTTGAGCACCCTTCGACGGCCCCGAGACCGGATGGGTCATGAGCGGTCGACCACAACAACTCCAGCCGCGAACATCTGCGCGATCACCAGGTCCGCCACCTCGTCATCACAGATCACCTCTGCCATCGGCGGATCGCCTTTCATGATCGGTAGATAGGTGTCGTCGATTCGATAGAGCTCCCACTGATCTCGTTCCGTGGTCCACATCGATGCGTAGGCCGACAGACCTTGTTCGCTCATGGCCACCCCCTGGGCGGAGCCGACCGCCCCCAGCCCCGACGTGTTCTGACCTCATGCCGCGTGTGCCCGCCCGGAGGAGCGGAGCGACGACGGGTGCTTGTAGAGAAAGTCTTACCGCGTGCCGTCTGGGGGCACCGTCTGGGGCCTGTTCCAAGGGCTTTCCCATAACTGTGGTTGCGGACAGCCGCAGCCTGGTCACGTGCTCGGATTCCTTCACAGATGCCGCTCTTCCAGGGTCCCGAACGCACGTCTCCGCGCGAAACCGCCTTCTGGACCCCGCAGGTTGGGTTGGACTCTGGTTACGGTTGACGCGTAGTTACCTGGCGAATCGTGCTCAGCGCTTCCGAGTGCACCGCCACCGAATGGTGTCGGTATGGAACTGGCTGCCGCCGTGAGTGCGCGTGCGGAGTGTCGCTGGCGGCTATTCAGGTGAGGATCTCTCGGTTGAATTGTGATCGTAGCTGGGCGTGTTGCCTTCTCGTCGATTGATCCGACATGAATCATTTCTGTCGGTGTTCCGGTACTACCTACGGGAACGACACTCGCGATCCGCCCGAAGGAGCCCCGATGCGTCTGAGTATCTCTCGTATCGCCCCTATTCTCATGGGACTCATCCTCGCCGCTTTGGGCGTCGTTACGCCACCCGCTACCGCACAAGCTGCCACACCGGGTCCGGACCTACTCGGGGTGTCGCAGTCGGCTACGGCGCCTACCAGCCCGGTGCTCGGCACTCCCTCCGCCAAGGCAAGCAGAACCACTCATGCCACCAGCCGGGCGCTGATTGTGAACGTGACCAGTTGCAGAGAGAGCGACCTGCAAGCCGCGATCGGCGCTGTCGCCACAGTGGGCGGGACGGTCAACCTAAGGCGCGGCTGCACCTACACCCTCACCGACGCCGCACCGCCCAACGACGATAACGGACTTCCAGTCATCAAGAGTAAGGTCACGATCAACGGACGTGGCGACACCATCACCCGAGCCGCAACCGCGGCCAATTTTCGTTTCTTCGAAATCGACGGCGCCAATGGAAACCTCACTCTCAACGCCCTGACCCTCAGTAAAGGTCACGCGTCCACTAGCCTTGGCAACGGCCGGGGCGGTGCCATCTGGCTCAACGGCTCCGGTGCCGCACTGAAGCTGAACAACACCAGCCTCACCACCAACACCGCCGACATCTTTGGCGGGGCCATCGACAACGACAATGGCACGGTGAGCGTCAACAGGAGCACGCTCCGCAACAACAGGGCGAGTTCCGGCGGGGCCGTGTTTGTCAACCCATTCGGAGGTTCCGGCAAGGTGACCTTCGACAGAAGCAGGATCACCGGCAACCACGCAACCAACTTGGCTGGCGGGATCGCCGCCGCCGTCGGCACGACGGTGACGCTGATCAGCACCCGAGTCACCGACAACGACGTCACCGGTGCCAATGCGCAGGGCGGCGGCATCGCGCAAGCCGGAAAAATGACGCTGAAGAAAAGCGAGGTCATCGGCAACGCCATCACCGGTAACAATGCGCAGGGCGGAGGCATCTATAACCTTTCCGGCACGGTGAAGCTCACCAACAGCCCGGTCACCGGCAACACCACCAACGGCACGAACTCCCGCGGTGGCGGCATCTTCAATACGGCCTCCGGCACGGTGGCTCTCACCCGAAGCCCGGTAACCAAGAACCAGGCGCTGGGAACAGGTGCAACCGGTGGCGGCATCTTCAACGCCAGCGGCACGGTGACGCGGATCGCCAGCCCCGTCGCCCGTAACCGGCCCAACAACTGCGGTAGCCCCAGCACCGTACCCGGCTGCTCCTAGCCTCGATCTTTCTTGACGGGCCGACGACCGAGTCGGTGGTCCGTTTCGTTGTCGATGGCTGATGCTGGGCAGGCCGAGGTCCTTAGTGTCGTCTCGGGTGGACGCCGGGTTCCACTGCTCCGGACTGGAACGTTCTCTCGTAGTGCCAGGAGAACCGCTGGTCAGCCGGGGTTGGGCAGGAGTGCGAGCCGTTCGAGAGCGGTGGTGATTTCGAACGTCCAGGGTCAGTGGCGGGCGAGACGGAGGATCCGGCGCCGGCCGGTGGTGGCGAGCTGTCCGGCGGCGGAGAACAGGCGGAACCGCAGCCGGCGGGGCTCCCAGAGCCTGGCCTGGCCGGTCAGGGCGAGCATGGGCATCCAGGCCAGCAGGTCGAGTGCGATCTGGACGATCTCCAGCCAGACCTTGTTCTGCGCGGT